>NZ_JBFUIT010000037.1:0-21496 GCF_056401735.1 Luteibacter sp. P4_D7_3 | reverse complement strand
TCCCCGTACTCGCCGAAAGGCACCCGCCGCAGAAGCACCCGCGGTAGAGACGAGCGCGCCCGCCCCGGCTCGCGCACCCGCCGCGGCCCGTCCGCCGGCGCCCGTGCCGGCACTTCCTCCCTTGCCCACCCCGGCACCGGTACCCAGCCCTTCGCCGGCGCCGCAGGCTGAGCTCCAGCTCAACAGCCAGCCGCCAGCCAGCCAGCCAGGCAATCCGCAACAGGGCAATGAGGCGCGTCCGCCGCAGAACGAAGCCCGCGACGGCAACGGTAATGGCCAGCCGCAGGGCGGCCAGAACCAGCAGATGAGCCGGGTCGAAAACCCGAACCAGCCGCAGAACCGCCACAGCAATCCGAATAACCCGAATAGCCCGAACAACCCGAATAACCCCAACAACGCCGAACGCGAAGGTCGCGGCCGGCGCCGGCGCAATGAGCGCAACCAGCAGCGCCAGGGTGGCGGCGGTGGCAATCCGGGCAACAGTGGTGGCAACGGCGGCGGCAACAACTACCAAAGCCAGCGCAACAACAACGGCTATCCGGTCGACGACGACGAGAACGCCGACGCCGGCAGCAACGATCGCCTGATCAACCTGACCGAGCTCAAGCGCAAGAACGCCATCCAGCTGCTCGAGTTCGCCGAATCGCTCGGTGTGCGCGAGGGCGTGGCCCGCCAGCGCAAGCAGGACGTCGTCTTCAATATCCTGAAGGCCCACGCCCGTTCCGGCGGTGGCATCTGGGCCGAAGGCGTCCTGGAGATCCTGCAGGATGGCTTCGGCTTCCTGCGCTCGGCCGACGAGTCCTACCTGGCCGGTCCGGACGATATCTACGTCTCGCCCAGCCAGATCCGCCGCTTCAACCTGCGCACCGGCGACTACATCACCGGTCGCGTGCGCCATCCCAAGGAAGGCGAGCGCTACTTCGCGATGCTCAAGGTCGACGACATCAACGGCGATCCGCCGGAGGCGTCGAAGAACAAGCTGCTGTTCGAGAACCTTACGCCGCTGTTCCCGCGCAAGTCGTTCAAGCTCGAGCGTGGCAACGGGTCGACCGAGGACATCACGGGCCGCATCCTGGACCTCGTCGCGCCGATTGGCCGCGGCCAGCGAGGCCTCATCGTCTCCCAGCCGAAATCCGGCAAGACGATGATGCTGCAGAACATCGCCCAGGCGATCCAGTACAACCATCCGGACGTCCATCTGATCATGCTGTTGATCGATGAGCGCCCCGAGGAAGTCACGGAAATCGCCCGTACCGTTCGCGGCGAAGTCATCAGCTCCACCTTCGACGAGCCGGCCGTGCGCCACGTGCAGGTCGCCGAAATGGTGATCGAGCGTGCGAAGCGCCTGGTCGAGCACAAGAAGGACGTGGTGATCCTGCTCGACTCCATCACCCGCCTGGCCCGTGCTTACAACACCGTGGTTCCGAGCTCCGGCAAGGTCCTCACCGGTGGTGTCGACGCCAACGCCCTGCAGCGCCCCAAGCGCTTCTTCGGTGCGGCACGTAACGTCGAAGAAGGCGGCAGCCTGACGATCATCGCCACGGCGCTGACCGACACCGGCTCGAAGATGGACGAAGTGATCTACGAGGAATTCAAGGGCACCGGCAACATGGAAGTGCACCTGTCCCGTCGTATCTCCGAGAAGCGCGTCTACCCGGCTATCGACATCAACCGCTCGGGCACCCGTCGCGAAGACCTGCTCATCGAACCGGACCTGCTCGCCAAGATCTGGATCCTGCGCAAGCTGCTCCATCCGATGGACGAACTCAGCGCGATGGAGTTCATGCTCGACAAGATGAAGAACACGAAGTCCAACGACGAGTTCTTCAATTCCATGAAGCGCTGACCGCGCTTCGTAGAATCCAGCGAAAGGCCGCCTCCGGGCGGCCTTTTCGTTTTTCACACCCCCGCGCCGCATTTGCTAACCTGCGCCGCCGGGCATAACACCTTTTCCCGGCGGGCATACGCCCCCATGTGTGCCGACATCCGGCCCTGCCGCTCTCGTCCAAGGAAAGTCCGTGTCCATACCCAGCGCCGCCAAGAGCACGCCCATCGGCGACCGTAACGATCTGGTCGCCTATCTCGCCGCTGGCGAGAAACCGCGTGAGGCCTGGCGCATCGGGACCGAGCACGAGAAATTCGGTTTCTATACGGACGACCTCACCCCGCCGCCTTTCGACGGCGACCGCCCGGGTATCCGCCAGCTTCTGGAGACGCTGGCCACGCGCTTCGGCTGGGACGTCGCCCGCGAAGGCGAGACGCCGGTCGCGCTGACCAAGGGCATGGCCAACATCACCCTGGAGCCGGCCGGGCAACTGGAGCTCTCCGGCGCGCCGCTGCTCTCGGTCCACGAGACCTGTGACGAGGTGACCGAACACCTGAAGGAAGTCCGCTCAGTCGCCGAGGAACTCGGTATCGGCTTCCTTGGCATGGGCTTCCAGCCGAAGTGGCGTCGCGACCAGATGCCGTGGATGCCCAAGGGGCGCTACAAGATCATGCGCGAATACATGCCCAAGGTCGGTTCGCTCGGCCTGGACATGATGACGCGCACCTGCACGGTGCAGGTGAACCTCGACTTCGCCACCGAAGCGGACATGGTGAAGAAGTTCCGCGTGGCGCTGGCGTTGCAGCCGATCGCGACGGCACTGTTCGCCAACTCACCGTTCACCGAAGGCAAGCCGAACGGCTACAAGTCGTTCCGCTCGCACGTCTGGACCGACACCGATGCCGATCGCACCGGCATGCTCGATTTCGTCTTCGAGGACGGCTTCGGTTACGAGCGCTACGTCGACTACATCCTCGATGTGCCGATGTACTTCAGCTACCGCGACGGCAAGTACGTCGACCTTTCCGGCCAGGACTTCAAGAAGTTCGTGCGGGGCGAACTCGCCTCGCTACCGGGCGAGAAGGCCAACATGAAGGATTGGGCAGATCATCTGACCACGGCGTTCCCGGAAGTGCGCCTCAAGCAGTACCTGGAAATGCGTGGCGCCGACACCAGCACCTGGAACTCGCTGTGCGCGTTGCCTGCTTTCTGGGTTGGCCTTCTGTACGACGACGTCGCACTCGATGCGGCGTGGGATCTCGTCAAGGACTTCACCAAGGCCGAACGCCACGCCCTGCGTGACGGCGTGCCGAAGGACGCCCTGGCGCTACCTTTCCGCAACCACAGCGTGCGCGAACTTGCGCTCGAAGCCGTGAAGATCGCCTCGCATGGTTTGAAGCGTCGTAACGTGCAGGGCCATCGCGGCACCGACGAGTCGATCTACCTCGAGCCACTGGAAGAGATCGCGCTGTCGGGCAAGACCCAGGCCGACACCAAGCTGGAACTCTTCCATGGCCGCTGGAACGGCAGTGTGGATCCGATCTTCCGCGAATACGCGTACTGAGCCCCTTCCTATGCAGATGAGTGAAACCCGACTCGGCCGTCTCGACGACTTGTTGTCGTCGACCAACCGCTACTCGCTCGAGACGCTCGACGGTCTCTTCTCGGCCGCCCTCGTCGGACCGGCCGACGTGGACGTCGACGCCTGCATGGCGGTCCTCGAACTGGGCGGCGCGACACCCTGGGCCTCGGAAGCCGAGGCGAACGAGGCAGGCGTACTGCTGCGGGAGTTCTGGAAGGTCATCGCCGATCGCGTGGCCGCGGACCCGGTCGTGCTGGGCGAGGAGTCCCTGCCCTTCATCGATTCGCCGGAAGAATTCGACGAGATTGAGGACATCAGCACGTATACGGGCGACTTCCCGATCGCCAGTGACTGGGCCGTCGGCTTTCGCTTTGCCATGAATGAGTGGGGCGAGGAGTGGTCCGAGTGGACGGACGAGAGCCTCTTTCCGTTCATCGGCATGCTGATGACGCTGTCTGCGGATCAGACCGAGCCGACCCCGGATATGCCGGCGTTGCCATTGCCGTCGTTCGAAGAGCGGATGGGCCTGCTCAATGAAATTCCGTTTCAGCTGGCGGCGCTGTATCGGCGGCGGCATCCGGGACACGGGCAGACGGTGCGGCGTGACCCGGCGAAAGTCGGCCGGAATGATCTGTGTTCGTGCGGGAGCGGGAAGAAGTTCAAGAAGTGCTGCGGTAGCCAGGGGTGAAGCATCGCCGCTGAAGCGGCTCCCACAGGGCGCGGTTCGCGCAGCTAGTGGCAGTCACAGGTTTCTGGCATAAAAAAACCTCCCCGTCGCCGGGGAGGTTTTTTCGTTTCAGGCCTTACTGATCAGACGATCAGAATGCGTACTTGGCCGACACGCTGAGCAGGTTGCCCTTGTCATCGCTCTCGCCAGCAATGCGGTCCAGCGTGGCGCTTTCGCCGCCGGCGATGTGCGCCTTGTTGACGAAGATGTGGGCGAAGCCCGCATTGATCTCGAGACGGTCGGTGGCCTTGTAGCCCAGACCGAAAGCGAGCCACTTGCGGGTGGAGTCCGGCACGCGGACGTCACGGTTCTGGTCTTCGGTCGGCGTGGTATCGACGGCGACACCGCCACGCACCGTGAACTTGTCGGTGACGTAGTACTCGCCACCCACGGACACGAACCAGCTGTTATGCCAGCCAAAATGTTCACTGCTCGTCGGCTGGTTCGGGTTCGCGAAGTTGACGGTGAGGTCCTCGAAGGAATCCCACTTGGTCCACGAGGCGTCCATACCCCAGCCCCACTTCGTTGCCTGGTGCCAATAGCTGGCAGTCGCCACGGCCGGCGTGGTGAAGCCTGCCGTGCCTTCGGTGTGGGTGAACGGCGGCTGGCCGCTGCCAAGCAGCGCGCCGACGGCCGGGTTCGACAGCACGGCAGTCACGTTCGACGGCTGCGTGAAGTTACCGGTGCCGTCGAGCGAGTGCTTGATCTTGCTGCGGTAGTTCAGCGCGATGCGATCGGAGTCCGTCAGGCGCCACAGGCCGCCCAGCTGCCAGCCGAAGTTCCAGTCGGAACCCTTGATGCGGGCGATGCCGTCGCTGCCCGGCGGGACCACGGTGGCGTACTGCTGTGCAAGGCCACGGGCAACCAGCGGCGAGATCTCGCCGGCCGCAGCGGCCTGCTGGATCAGGCCGAGGCCGACGGTGTTGTAGTTGATCGCGCTGGTCAGCTCGGCGCTGGTCTTCTGCGCGATGATGCTGGCACCGATGGCGAAGGTGTCCGTGACGTCGAACGAGCCGGACAGCGTGGCATCGAACGACTTGAAGTCGGACTTGATGCCGTTGTAACGGCCCTTCCAGTCGGAGTCGTAGTCGGTCTTGAAGCCGAACGGCGCGGTCAGGCCAAAGCCGATGTGCGTGCGGTCGCCGACCTGGGTGGCGAAGTACATCGCCGGGACCGGGATGGTCGTGCCGGCGTCGCCGCCGTTGCCACCGGAGATCGGGCGGCCCTGTGCGTCGGTCGCGGTGCCGTTGAACTTGGTGCTGAAATTGATGCCGGTGACGTCGGCCTGGATGACATTGCCCTTGAGCAGGGACATGGCGGCCGGGTTGTTCACGATCACCGAAGCGTCGTCACCTGCGGCGGCGGAGCCGGCGAAGGCGCGACCGAGCGCGGCGGCGCTGTTTTCCTTCAGCTGGAAGGCGCTGGCGTGAGCGGCCTGGGGAACCACCAGCGCGCCGGCGATGGCCAGCGAAAGGGCGGCAATGGCCAGCGGACGGGTATTGAGGTTCAGCTTCGACATTCGGGGTGGCTCCTGCTTTTGTTCTGCTCTGGGTCGACGTCAGATTCGCGGAAAACCTAAAATTTATCCGTTTTCATACGCGCGTTTAACAATCTGGGGTGGAACTCTGGACGACTTGACGAGAAATTTGCAAGTGCTAATGCAACAAAGCTGTAACGGCGGGGGTTTACAGCACTGCCCGGGGGCCGCCTCTTTTGGTAGGGTGGTACGCCGAATCGCAAGCGAGACTGCCGTCATGCACTGCTACGTCTACGCCAGCCTGCGCAAACCCGACACCTACGTCTGGATGACCCGCCGCGACGGGTTCGACATGCTTCCCGAGCCGCTCGTCCTGTTGCTGGGCGAACTTCGGTTCGTTCTGGAGGTGGAATTGACGCCGCAGCGGAAGCTGCCCCACGACGATTCGGACCGGATCCTGACCAATCTCGGCGGGTGCGGATGGCACCTGCAAACACCGTCCAACGAAACGCTCACCGTCTGCAATCAGCCCAATTTCAATCGGCAGATCGATCCAGACCAGACGCTCGTCCGCGCCTGACCCAGCCGAATACGCACACAGGTGCGTCGTGTAACGCGGGTTAACGCCGCGTTACCGCGCCACCCCTGTGGCGTCCGTATACTCCCGCGCATGGCCAATCCCAAACGTCGACGACCACCGCTGATCAAGGCACTGCCCTGGTTCCTCCCCGCCCTCGCCGCTGTCGCGTGCGCCGGGTTGACCGCTTCGCCGCTCGCGCTGATACCGCTCCTGCTCGCCAACGCCCTGGCCATGGGCGCTGTGTGCCATGCGATCGGCTTCGACCCGGAGCAGAGTTACCTGCGCACGACGCTACGCCGCGGCTCGGCCCACGTAGTGATGTTTACCGTCTACACCTTCGTCGTCTTCGTGCTGGTCGCTTTCCCGGTCCTCAAGCTGACCCAGGCGCCCACCCTCGGTTCGGCCCTGCTACTCGCCGCGGCCCTCGTTGCCGCTCTCGCCGTCCTGTGGCGCGTGTGGCCGGCCTTCGGCCTGCTTTTCCTCTGGGATGACGCGTACCCGGAAGACAGCAACACCGGCTCGTGGATCTTCACCGCCGTGGCGCGATCGGTCTCGTTCGGCCGCCACCTTTCGGCCGAAGATCGCTTTTTTTCACATTTCGTTCCGGCGGCCCTGGGCCTGCTGGTGCTGGCCTTCTGCGCCGTGGCGTTGTCCGGCCTTTATGGTGTTTTCCCATCGGAGATGCGCATTGCCGCGCTGGCCATCTATGGCGTAGTGCTGCTGCCAGTCTGCGGCATGGTGATCGCCAACCGCACGCTGCGCGCCCTTCTCTGCGATCGCCGCGGGCACATCCGCACGGCACGTACGGAACCGCGTCGCGAGCCCGCCTTCGAAACACCGGTCGCACCTGCGCCGATTCCCGTCCTTTCCAGCGAAGAGAGTCAGCCCGGTGTGCGTGAACGCGCCCTGCTTGCTGCCGCGCGCGACGGCGATATCGCCCGCGCGGTAGCGCTCGTGGAAGCCGGTGCCGATCCCAATACGGGGGCGGAGCCGGGCGAACGGGATCAGCGCCCGGTACTCACTCTCGCCGCACTGTCGCCCGACATGCGCTTGCTCCGCTCGCTCATTGCACGCGGTGCGCAGGTCAACCGCGCACAGAACGGCGTGACCGCGCTGCTTGCCGCCACGCGTGACAGCTGGCATGGCCGGCCGGAGGCCGTCCTCACGTTGCTGACCAACGGCGCGGATGCATCCGGGACCGACACGGAGGGCAATACGCCACTGCACGGCGCCGTACTCGGTGCCGAACCGACCGTCGCCGCCATGCTGCTCGATGCAGGCGCAGCCGTCGATGCCGCGAACGCCGCCGGCGATACGCCGCTCGCGATCGCCTGCCGCGCAGCCAACTGGGCACTTGCCCGCTTCCTTCTGGAGCACGGCGCAAAACCTGCGCCGGTGGGCGGCGAACCGGCCCTCGTGGCGGCCGCCGGGATCGCGGACGACGATGCCGAAGGCGTGAAGGTACTGCTGCGGCACAAGGGTCCGGTCAACGCCGTCAATGCACAGGGCCGTACAGCTTTGATTGCCGCCGCCGCCGAAGGGCACGAACAGATCGCGCGCGCTCTGCTGCAAGCCAACGCCAATCCCAATCTCGCCGACCGCCACGGCACCACGGCGCTGATGGAGGCTGCACGCGCAGGCGCCCACGGCATCGTGCAGCTGCTGGCCGAAGCCAACGCCGATGCGTCGCCACGCGATGGCCACGGGCGTGACGCCCTCACGCTCGCCACCCAGTCGCCCCGCGCTCAGGCAGCTACGGTGCGTGCCCTTCTGGCCCTGGGCGCACAACCGAAGGAGCCCGGTGCGGACGGCCGCAGCCCACTGGATCACGCGGCCTCCGCCGGCCGTTGGGATTTCGTCGCCCTGCTCGATCCGGACACGCCGCTGCCGACATCGCTGAGCGAGTCGGTCGTTCCGGAAGCCGGCGCCGACTCGCCGATGCATCTCTACGACGCGCTTCGCTTCGGTCACTGGGCCGTCGCCTCCACGTTTGCCGCCAAGGTGCGCGAATGGCCCGCGGAAGAACTCGCCGCGCTGTATGTCGACCTCGCAGGCGCCGGCTTCGAGTCCGCACGCGCGTGGCTGCTCGACCACGGCCTGAGCGCTGAAGCACGCCTCGCGGCACCGGCCGACGAACCGAACGTGCTAGGCCGCCGTCTCTTCGATGCCCTGCTACCGCAATTGCCCCAGGCCGCCGATGCCCTCCTGCAACTGATGCGGACAGGGGCCACCCCGGCGGGCGCCGGCCTGCTCGGCCAGGCCATCTGCCGACTGGATGGCGCGGACGAGCGCCTGACGCTGGCTATGCTCGACGCCGGCGCCGACCCGTTCGGTGCGGACGGCCGAGGCCGCACGCCCGTACACATGGCGGCCGCAACAGGTCGTGTCGCGTTACTCGGTGCACTCCTTGCCCGCGGCATGGATCCGAACGTGCGTGACGCTGGCGGTCGTACGCCGCTGCACGCTGCCCTTGAACAGGGTGGGGAGAGCCTGCCCCTGGTGCGCCTGCTCGTCGCGAACGGCGCCGACCCCGAGGCGGCCGATGTCAACGGCGAGACGCCGTATGGACTGGGCATTGGCCATGGCGATGTGGAACGTTGGCTCAGCTGGGCCGCGTGGCCACTGCCGCGCCGTGCCTTGCGCGCCGACGACCTCCCCGCTGCCGCTGCCGCCGGCGACACGCACGCCGTGGATCGCCTGCTCGAACTCGGCTTCGCCGTCGACACGCGCGACGCGCAGGGAGCAACCGCCCTGTTGCGCGCCGCCGGCGCTGGCCAGCGCGATGTCGCAGAGCAGCTTTTATCGGCCGGCGCCGATTCTGCCGTCACCGCGGCATCAGGCATCACACCGCTTGCCGCCGCCGTCAACGCACGCCGCGAAAGCGTCGTCGAGCTCCTGCTCGCACGCGGTGTCGACGCCGACCAGCGCCTGCCGGGGGACGCCACGGCGCTCATGATCGCCGCGACGCTGGGGTATCCCGAGATCGCTGACATGTTGCTGGCTCATGGCGCCGATGCGAACGCCGAAGACGCTCACGGCCATACGGCCCTGCATGCGGCAGCCCAGTATTGCTTCGGCGGAAGCGACAGCCTTCGTGCACGCCGTCTACTCGACATCGTCATCGGCAAGGGCGCGGACGTGAACAAGGCTGACAAGGATGGCGCCACGCCGTTGCTGCTCCTGCTTGGCGCACATATGCGTCCGGGGAGCGCGGCCGATGCGACCCACCTCGGGGCGCTCGTCCCTGTACTGCTCGACGCCGGTGCGAAGCTTGAGCACGCCGATCATCGCGGGGTAAGTCCTCTGCATGCGAGTGCCATGCACGCCCTGCTTCCGCCGGCGCGCGTGCTGCTACACCGTGGCGCCAACCGCAATGCAGCCGATGCCTTCGGCCGCACGGCGGGCGATGTCGCACGTCACCTGGGCTTCGTGGATATCGCACACGAACTGGGCACGCGCGTCGGTTCGATTCCGAGCGTGAGGCAGACCCTTCGCCAGCCGGCTCAGCCCGACTGAAACATCGCGGAGCCGGCCGGCTCTACGCACGTGCTCAGTGGTCTTCCTCGCGAACCCGCTCCTCGACCGCATCGGCTTCGAACAGCTGCTGCAGGTCGTGGAGCGCATCCTTCGTGCTCTGCACCAGCGCAGCATCGTCGTCATACACGAGGTACTGCGAGCGCAATACCTGACTGTCGTGCTTGCGGAAACGAGCGATGCGCGCCTCGACGACCTCCGGCGGCAGGCCGAGTGAGTCGAGCACGTGCCGGGTCATCTCGAGACTCGAGTAGAAGGTCTCGCGCACGGGATCTTCCACACCGATATCCATGAGTCGGAATACGTGCTGGCGGTTACGCGCGCGGGCGACGATCTTCAGGTTCGGGTATTGCCTGCGCACCAGACGTGCCGTACGTATGTTCGCCTCCGGGTCGTCAGTAGCGATGACGAACACTTCTGCCTTGTCGGCCTGAGCCGCACGGAGCATCTCGGGACGCCCCGGATCGCCAAAGAACAGCGACGTGCCGCCAAAGCGACGCGAGGTTTCGACCTGCTCCACCGAGCTTTCCAGGGCCACGAACTGGATGCCTTGCGCACGGAGCACACGGGCGACGATCTGACCCATGCGGCCAAAGCCCGCGATGATCACGCGCGGTGTATCGGCCTCGATCGTGTCGAAAGCGCGGTCTGGCTTGCGCACACGTTCATGCACGAGTCGCGATGCCGCCAGCACGAGCAGCGGGGTCAGCGCCATCGACAGCGAAATGGCCATCACCATCAGGTTGCGCTGGCTGTCGTCGATCAGGCTCTTCTGCTGGGCAAGGTTGAGAATGACGAAGGCGAATTCGCCACCGCTGGCGAGTACGGCGGCAAGACGGACCGAGTCCGCCGTAGTGAGCCCGCCGACCAGCTTGCCGAGAGGCACGATCAGCAAGGCTTTCACCGTCAGCAGCAGGGCGACCATGCCGAGCACCAGCAGAGGCTGTGCGACCAGCAGTGCAAGATCCACCGACATGCCGACGCTGACGAAGAACAGGCCCAGRAGCAGCCCCTTGAACGGCTCGATGTTCGATTCCAGCTCGTGGCGATATTCGGAATCGGCCAGAAGCAGGCCCGCGAGGAAGGCACCGAGCGTCGTCGAGATGCCGGCGAGCTCCATCAGCCACGCCGTACCCATCACCACGAGCAAGGCGGTGGCGGTGAAGACTTCGGTGCTCTTCGCGCGCGCAACAAATCGGAAAACGTGACGCAACAACAACCGGCCGCCAATAATGACGGCGAGGATCGTCCCCACCACGCGAACCACGCTCATGAGGTCGGGCGCATGCGCATCGCGCGCCAGCGCGCCGCCCAGCAAGGGGACAGCAGCGATCAACGGAATCGCGGCCAGATCCTGGAAAAGCAGGATGGCGAAGGCCTGCCGACCGTAGACGGTGCCGGCCTCCTTGCGCTCCGCCAGGATCTGCAGCCCAAAGGCGGTCGATGACAGGGCAAGACTGCCGCCGATGATCACGGCGGCCTTCCAGGTCAGGCCGAACAGGAAATAACCCATCGCACCGAGCGCCAGGCCGCAGGTGAGTACCTGCAGGCTGCCGCTGCCGAAGACGGCGCGACGCATCACCCAAAGCCGTGATGGCGAGAGTTCCAGACCGATAACGAAGAGCATCAGCACCACGCCGAAGTCGGAGATCGTGGCGACGCCTGCGGTATCGCTTACCAGGCCAAGGACAGACGGACCGATGACCACGCCGGCCAGCAGGTAGCCGAGGACGGCGCCGAGACGGAATCGCTTCGTAAGTGGCACGGCGACCACCGTCGCCAGCAGAAAGACGACTGCCGTCTCGAGAAAATGATGTCCATCCATCCCGTGACTCCCGAAAGACCGCCTTCGATTATGTCACGGGTGCGTGTCCGTCATTTGGACGAAACAGCTATCGCGGGACCTTGGTTACCGCTTCACCGCTTTGTTGGCTTTTCGCCGCTGAAGCGGCTCTCACATTGTCTATCCCTTCAACCACCGAGCTACATCGACAGCGAAGTAGGTAAGGATCGCATCCGCGCCGGCGCGCTTCATCGCCAGCAGTGACTCCATCACCACGGCCTTCTCATCGAGCCAGCCGTTCTGCGCGGCGGCCTTGATCATCGCGTACTCGCCACTGACCTGGTAGACGAAGGTCGGCGCGCCGAAGGTGTCTTTCACCCGGCGCACGATGTCGAGGTAGGGAAGGCCCGGCTTGACCATCACCGCGTCGGCGCCTTCAGCCAGATCGAGCTCCACCTCGCGGATGGCCTCGTCGCTGTTACCGACGTCCATCTGGTAGGTGTGCTTGTTGCCCTTGCCGAGATTGGCCGACGAGCCCACCGCGTCGCGGAAGGGACCGTAGAAGCTCGATGCGTACTTCGCCGAGTAGGCCAGGATGCGCGTATGGATGTAGCCGGCGTCTTCGAGCGCTTCGCGAATGGCGCCGATGCGGCCGTCCATCATGTCCGACGGCGCCACGAAGTCCATGCCCGCTTCCGCCTGGGCCAGCGACATCTTGATCAAGGCCTCGACGGTGGGCTCGTTCATCACGTAGCCATCGTCGTCGATCAGGCCGTCCTGTCCGTGCGTCGTGTAGGGATCGAGGGCCACGTCACCGATCAGGCCGAGATCGGGGAAGCGGCGCTTGAGTTCGCGCGTGGCGCGCTGGAACAGCGCATCCGGGTTCCACGCCTCACGCGCATCTTCGGTCTTGGCCGAAGCATCGACCGAAGGAAACAGGGCCAGCGCGGGAATGCCCAGGGCGACGCATTCGGCGCCGAGCTTCACCAGTTCGTCGATGGACAGGCGCTCCACGCCCGGCATCGAGGGCACCGGCTGGCGTACGCCCTCGCCCTCGACAATGAAGGCGACCATGATCAGGTCGGATACGGTAAGCACGTTCTCGCGCATCAGCGCACGGGAAAAGGCGTCTCGGCGCATGCGGCGCATACGGACGGCGGGGAAGGTCATGGGACGGCTGCCTGCTCGGTGGCGATCGCTCCATTTTACTCCCCGTCACGGGCCTGACGGGGAGCCAAAGCGTCGCAGGCCCGGCCCGGGTAACGGCGACCCCTAAACCGCGTCGATACGCGCCGTGGTTTCCGGATCGAAGAAGTGCAGGCGTTCGGCGTGGAATCCCAAGGCGATATCGCTACCGGGCAGCACCGTCGAATACGGCGGAACACGCGAGACCAGCTCATCACCCGCGTGACGCATGTTGAGGAACACCTCGTTACCCACGGGCTCGACCACATCGACGTGCGCCTTGAAGCGCTCATCCACCCCGGGATGATCCGCCACGGTAAGCAAGTCTTCCGGGCGAATGCCGACGACCAGGGGCTTGTCGATGTACGCGGCGAGCGCGGAGGCATCGATGCCCAGGAGCAAGGTGCCCTCCTTCATCTCCAGGCGAAGCTCATCGGCGCGGCGCAACGTACCGTGGAACAGGTTCATCGCCGGACTACCCAGGAAACCGGCCACGAACAGATTGGCCGGCTTGTTGTAGAGATTCATCGGCGTGTCGAGTTGCTGGATGACGCCGCCGTTGAGCACGACGATGCGCTGGCCCAGGGTCATGGCCTCGATCTGGTCGTGCGTGACGTAGACCATGGTGGCGCCGACGCGGCGATGGATGCGCGCGATTTCCACACGGGTCGACAGGCGCAGCTTCGCGTCGAGGTTGGATAGCGGCTCATCGAGCAGAAAGACCGACGGATCGCGCACCATGGCGCGGCCAAGGGCGACGCGCTGTCGCTGTCCACCCGAAAGCGCTGCGGGCCGATGATCGAGGCGCTCATCGAGACCGAGCATCCCGGACGCTGTTGCCACGCGTCGATCGATCTCTTCCTTGGCGGTGCCGCGCAGGCGCAGGCCGAAGCCAAGGTTCTCGCGCACTGTCATGTGCGGGTACAACGCATAGTTCTGGAAGACCATGGCGATGTCGCGGTCCTTCGGCGGGACATCGTTGATCACGCGGTCACCAATCATCATGGTGCCCCCGGAGATCGACTCGAGGCCGGCGATCATGCGCAGCAGCGTCGTCTTGCCGCAGCCTGACGGACCGACCAGCACCAGGAGCTCACCGTCGGCGATCTCGAAGCTTGCCTCCTTCAGTGCCACGTGGCCGTTCGGATAAACCTTGCGCACCTTGTCCAGGCGGACCGCTGCCATCACTAACTCTCCCGTTGGGTCCCGGTCTGTCAGGCAACTGCCTGCCATTGACCCGGGCAATGCGGTATTCTGCCGACGTAATCGTTTACGTCAAAGTGTCGGTTAGCCTCTCACACCCTGGAAGCCCTGCGCGCGTCAACGCAATGCAGAGCAAACCGTCACTAGACGCCAGCCCCCTCGCGAGGCACCCTTGCGAGCTTCCGTGACATGACAGGTTTCCCAAACATGGCCAACGTAAGCGCCAAGGCGCCTACCCTGCTCGCCGATCTCGGCGGCACCAACGTGCGCTTCGGCATCGCGCATCCGGATGAAGATCAACCGCTTATCCAGGAGAGCGTGCGCAAGTACCACGTCAAGGACTACGCCTCCCTCGGTGACGCCGCCAAGCAGTACTTCAAGGATGCCGGGCATGAGGCGCAGCGCGCCATCATCGCCGCCGCTGGCCGCATCGATAACGGCGAGACCGTCAAGGTCACCAATAATCCCTGGGCCATCTCGGCCAAGAGCCTCGCCAAGGAACTGGACCTCGAGTGGGTCCACCTCGTGAACGATTTCGCCGCCCAGTCCATGGCGGTGATGCTGATGACCGACGAGAAGACCGCCGATGGCCACCAAGACCTGGTGCCGGTCGGCAAGCTGGCTGTGCCGAAGATCGGTGCCAAGGACGAGCAGACCTTCGTCGTCGTCGGCCCGGGCACGGGCCTGGGCGTGGGCGGCCTGCTCATCCGCGGTGACAAGGTCAGCGTGCTGCAGACCGAAGGCGGTCACGCCGGCTTCGCCGCGCACAGCGCCGAAGACATCGAGATCCTCAAGGTGCTCAACCTGCGCTACGGCCGCGTCTCCAATGAGCGCCTGATCTGCGGCCAGGGCCTCGTGAACCTTTACGAAGCCATCTGCGAGATCTCCGGACAGAAGCCGCAGGAAGGCATTACGCCCGAAGAAATCACCAAGCGCGCCGCCGATCCCACCTGCCCCATGTGCGAGCGCGCGGTCGAAACCTTCGCCGGCATCTTCGGCAGCGTCGCAGGCGACCTCGTGCTGACGCTCGGCGCGTGGGACGGTGTCTACCTCACCGGTGGCATGACCCCGATCCTCCTGCCGTGGATCCAGAAGGGCAATTTCCGCGAGCGCTTCGAAGCCAAGGGCCGCTTCCGCGACACGATGGAACAGGTGCCCACGCAGGCGATCATGAACCCGGAGCCGGGCCTGATCGGTGGTGCCGCGCTGGCGATCGTGGAAGCTGGTGGTACGCCGCTTCGTCGTTGAGTGAAAACATCATGTCGCGCGCAGGTGCAGACCTAGCGCGCGCATGACGCGCATCACGGTTGCGAACTCCGGATTGCCGTCCACGGAAAGTGCGCGGTAGAGACCTTCCCTGGAAATGCCCGCTGCGCGCGAAACGCGGCTCATGCCGCGTGCACGCGCGATGTCGCCCAGAGCAGCACGAATGAGGCTGCCGTCGCCCGGATCCTCCTCGAGGCTCGCGTTGAGATAGACCATTTGATCGGCCTCGCTGACGAGATGATCGACGGGATCCCAGCGAGTGAACTTCTCTTGCATGCTTGCTTGTCCCATGCTTTTGCGAGCTTCGCTGCCCGCAGTATGTCGTCCTGCTGCGTACGCTTATCGCCACCGCAAAGAAGGACGATAAGTTCCGTCGCCCGGCGAATGAAGTACACGCGGTAGCCAGGCCCGTAGTCGATGCGCATTTCGCGAACACCTTCGCCGACATGCTTTACGTCGCCCAAGTGACCGAGCGACATGCGACGAAGTCGAATATTTACTCCCCCCCGCACCTCGCGGTCGCGAAGGCTGCAAAGCCAGCGGCGAAATGTCTCGTTATGGATAATCTCGTACATGGAGCGAACGTAACCCATAAGTTACGGTATGTTACCCATGGATTACAAGTTGCGCGTGTGACACCGACGCGAATGAAGGGCGCATGGCGCCCTTATGGTCGAGAATGTTTCGTCACGCCGAAGGCGCGAGCAACGCGTCCAGATCGCTCTCGTCGAAGCTGAGGCGCTCTCGACTCCCACCACCCTCGAGCACGGCATCGGCAAGCTCGGCCTTGCGAGCCTTCAACTCCTCGATGCGTTCTTCGACGGTGCCGGCGGTGATCAGGCGATAGACGAAGACAGGCTTGTCCTGGCCGATGCGATGCGCGCGGTCGCTTGCCTGTGCTTCGGCGGCGGGGTTCCACCACGGGTCGTAGTGGATGACCGTATCGGCGCTGGTCAGGTTGAGGCCGACGCCGCCGGCCTTCAACGAAAGCAAAAACAGCGGCACTTCGCCATCCTGGAAACGCTGCACGGGTTCGGCGCGGTCGCGCGTCTCACCGGTGAGCGTGACGTAGCTGAGGCGACGACGGTCGAGCTCGACGGCGATCAGCTTGAGCATCTCGGTGAACTGACTGAACAGCAGGACACGGCGGCCTTCGGCGAGCAGCGCCGGGAGCATGTCCATCAAGAGTTCGAACTTGGCCGACTCACGCACACCGCGTGCCGCTTCGAGCTTCACCAGCCGTGGATCGCAACAGACCTGACGTAACTTGAGCAACGCATCGAGAACGATGATGCCGCTGTGCGCAATGCCACGCTGTGCAATGACCTCGCGCAACTCTTCGGCGAGCGACAGGCGCAGGCTTTCATAGAGGTCGCGCTGCTTCGGCTCCATGACGACGCGACGGGTGATCTCCGTCTTTGCCGGCAATTCGGACGCGACCTGGGCTTTCGTGCGACGCAGGATGAAGGGTGCGATGCGGCGATTCAGCCGCTCCTGGCATTCGACGTCCTGGTGCTTTTCGATCGGGCCGCGGTAGTGACGACGGAACGCACCCTCGTCGCCCAGCAAACCCGGTACGGCGAGATCCACCTGCGACCAGAGTTCGCCCAGATGATTCTCAAGCGGTGTGCCTGTGAGGCACAGGCAGCGCGGCACCTTCAGCGTGAGCAGCGCACGACGTGCCTGCGTACGAGGATTCTTAACCTGCTGGGCTTCATCGAGTACGACCAGCGAGAACGGCTGTTTCTTCAGCGTCTCCACGTCGCGCGGCAACAAGGCGTACGTCGTCAGGACGACGTCGTACTCACCCATGTGTGCGAACGTTTCCGCACGCTGCGGACCGTGCAGCGCCAGCAGGCGCAGGCTCGGCGCGAACTTCGCAACTTCGGAAACCCAGTTGGGAACGAGGCTGGTCGGCACGACGACGAGCGCGGGCGCCATCAGGGAGCCTGCCTCCTTGAGAGCAAGCAGATGCGTGATGAGCTGCAAGGTCTTGCCCAGGCCCATGTCGTCCGCGAGCACGCCACCGGTGCCGGCTTCTGCCAGCGCATTCATCCAGCGCAGGCCGTCGCGCTGGTAGCCGCGCAGTTCGGCGTTGAGGCCGGCGGGCACGGCGTCGCTTGCGCGTTCGGCGGCTTCGCGCAGGCGCTTGGTAAACCCACGAAGTCGCTCGGGCGCTTCGAATGAGCCGCCACTGGGCAACGCCTGCACGAGTTCYTCGAGACGGCCCGCCTGCACGCGCGGCAGATGCAGCTGTTGACGCGGCTTTTCGAGGTACTCGGCCAGAGGCGCGAGCAGACCGCGCAACTCCTTCAGCCTTACAGGCACCCGGCGCCGCTCATCGACAGGCGCATACCAGACGGAATCTTCTGCCTCACCCGGAGCGGGGCTGAGGCTGAGCTGATGTTCGGCCAGCGCCTGCGCAACGGCGGGCAGGAGGTTGACCCGCTTGCCTTCGACATCGATGCCGATTTCCAGATCGAACGCTTGATCGGCATCGTCTTCGTTGGCCTTGCCATACCAGCGCACCGGTCCTTCGAGCACCTCGAAAGGGAAGCTGGGCGCGTACTCGAGCAGGAAGCCATCGGCCTCGAGCTTCGGTCGCAGCGCCAGCCAGCGTGCAGGTGTATTGACTTCGAGGGCGCCAGCGTAGCCCTTGCCGGGAAACAGCCACGCGTCATCGGGCAACGTGTCGGCCATGTCCCACGGGAGGCCCTCAGTGTCCACGGCGGGATTGAGGCCCGCCGTCTCGAGGGTTTCCATCGTCGAGAGTTCTTCCGCACGGCGACGGCAAATCTCGAGCAGCACGCCGTTACGCACACGACGCACCAGCGGCTCGCCCCCGCGGCCGGGCAAGCGCTCTCCCGCGTAGTCGAACGCGAGGCGGCCGTACGCCAGCGGAGGGGTGCCAGCGGCCAGGCGCGCGTGGCGTGTGAGCGCATGCAGGACAAGGACAGGCCTCGGCGACACCTCGGCACGACGCATCTCACCGAACACCTGCGGCGCTGGCACGCGCGGACCCATCGGCGTCGATGCCAGCTCGGCACGGAACACCGCCGTGTTCTCGGGCGCCAGCGGTGGCAGGTCGAGCCAGGCACTCTCGCCGACATCGGCTTCGAGCGGACCGACTTCCGCGTGCTCGGCGTCGAGGAACCAGAGCGAACCGATGCGGAACAGTCGCTGGCTCGCGGGTACGGCCGGCACCAGCTTCTGGCCGCCGTCCTTCTCCAGGTTCCAGCGCCACTTCAACGGGTGCGGCTTCCCGCGGGAGAGATGCAGGCCCGCCACGCCACCGAAGAAGCAGGGCGCGGCGTCGAGGATGTCGGCAAGAAGATGGTCGCCCAGCGAGCCGGCAAAGCGAGCGTAGCTTCGGCTCTTGCGTAGCGTCTGCGGCAGGCCAAGCAGGGTCGCCGCAAGGCGACGCTCGGTGTCCGTCAGCGGGGCATCGGGAAGATGGCGGCTATCGAGTGGAATCGGCCGCGAGTAGCGGCCATCGGCGCCGAGCGTGAGCAGCACGGGCGCCACGTCCAGTCGCGCCGCCGGCTCGTGGTCATCGTTGATGGCCTCGAGGAAGAAGCCGAGCACGCTGCGCTCGCCCGCCACGGCCGGCTCGGCCTGGCCGAGCACGCGCTGCCACGCCAGCGGCAGCGGCGGCGGCGCCACTTCATTTCGTTTGCGCTTGTCGTCCGGTTGATGCATCCGTATCGATCCCGCCCGCACGATCAAAACAGGAAGCTTAGCAAAGGCAGCAGAACGTGCCCGTAAGACTTTTTTCCTGAGGATCGCCCCGGTTCAGCGAAGCGGGAGAAGCGCCGCGGCCTTAGCCGCGACGGTTGGCGAACAAGTCGAYGGGATACTCGGGCTTTTGCTCGCGCCCCATCAGGGTGCGCAGGCCCTGGACGGGAGTCACTTCGCCGTGCAGGACGGAGCGGACGGCCGCCGCGATGGGCAGATCCAGCCCATGGAACCCAGCCAGGCGGGCTACTTCGTCCGCCGTGACCACGCTTTCGACGACCTGGCCGATCTCACGTACCGCGTCCTCGAGCGATATGCCACGACCGAGCGCAAGGCCCAGGCGACGATTGCGCGAGAGGTCGCCGGTGCAGGTGAGCACCAGGTCACCCAGGCCGGCCAGACCCATCAGGGTCTCGGCACGGGCACCGAGCGCCACGCCCAGACGAAGCATCTCGTTCATGCCGCGGGTGATCAGGCCGGCGCGGGCATTGAGTCCGAGCTCCATGCCGTCGGCCACGCCGGTGGCCACGGCCAGCACATTCTTCATCGCACCGCCCAGCTCGGCTCCCAGGATGTCGTTGCCCGTGTAGGCGCGGAAATCCGGGGCGTGCAACAGCACGGCCAGTTCTTTGCCAAAGGCGTCGTCCGTCGCGTGTACCGTGACAGCACTGGGCAGGCCGGCGGCTACTTCCCGGGCGAACGACGGCCCGGTGATGACGGCCGCCGGTCGCCCGGGCAGCTTCTCATTCACCAGTTCATGCAGGAACCGACCGGTACCGGTCTCGAAACCCTTGGTGGCCCACGAGATTTTTGTGCCCGGGTCGAGCATGGGCACGATTTCGTCGAGCATCGACGCGAAAGCGTGACTCGGCACGACGATGAGGACGATGCCCACGCCGCGCAGGATCGTCGCCAGGTCAGCTTCGTAGCTGAGCTCGGTCGGCAGATCGAGGTCCGGCAGGTAGCGCAGGTTACGGCGCGACGCGGCCATGGCCGCGAGCGCGTCGGCATCGCGCCCCCACAACCGCGTGGGGACGTCGTTGCGCGCCAGCAGCGCGGCCAGCGCGGTGCCCCAGGAACCGGCGCCGAGGACGGCGACGGTGGGTCGGGAGACGGAGGTCATCACTCAGCTGTTGAGCGTATGGGCCCCGGCGCCCTCGACCTGCTGACGCTGCTGCTCGGCGTAGAGGGCGTCGAAATTGATCGGCTGGAGCAGGAACGGCGGGAAGCCGCCTTCCTGGATCATGGCGGAGACCATCTGGCGGGCGTACGGGAACAGCAGGTTCGGGCAGTACGAACCCAGGATGCCGTCACGATCTTCGCTGGTGAAACCGCCGATGCCGAAGATGCCGGCCTGATGCACTTCGGCAAGATACGCGGTGCGCTCGCCCAGGTTGCAGGTAAGCGTCAGGCTGAGGACCACTTCGAACTGCTCGTTGCCGAGGTCGACGGCCTTGTGGCCCAGGTTGAGCTGGACCTGCGGCTGGGCCTCGGTCTCGCCCATCTCCTGGAAGACCTGGGGCGCGTTCGGCGCTTCAAAGGAAGCGTCCTTCACGTAGATCTTCTGCAGGACGAGCTGCGGCTGGCCGGCCTGGCCGTTGGGGGTGATGTCTGCCATTGCGTGTTCCTCGGAAAGGCGTCTTGTAGGCGGCTTCGTGCGGAGGCACGAAAGCGGAGATTGTTTCACACAACCCCCGGCGCCGCACAGTCCGGCTTGCGTGAACACGTGGAATTCTGAGAGAATGCCCGGCTTCCCTATGCCGACCCGATTCGTCGGGCAGGTCCGTCACGCGATGCGGGCCTCAAGCGGCGGGAATGCTCCACCCCCTCCAGCCATCGCGTGGCGCCCCGTATCCATGGGTCGTGGCTGGGCCGATGCCGTCCTGGCCAAAGGGCGGTCAAATTATCTAAAGGAGGTCGCCATGGCCCGTAGATGCCAAGTCACCAATAAGGGTGTGCAGACCGGTAACAACGTCTCGCACGCAAACAACCGCACCCGTCGCCGCTGGCTGCCGAACCTGCACGAGCGTCGTTTCTGGGTCGCCAGCGAGAACCGCTGGATCAAGCTGCGCATCTCGAACCACGCGCTGCGCACGATCGACAAGAACGGCATCGACGCCGTGCTCGCCGACCTCCGTTCCCGTGGCGAAAAGATCTAAGGAGATCGAACATGGCTGGTAAGCGTGATAAGCATCGCCTGATTTCCACTGCGGGAACCGGGCACTTCTATACGACGGACAAGAACAAGAAGAACACGCCGGAAAAGATGGTGTTCATGAAGTACGACCCCGTCATCCGGAAGCATGTCGAATATAAGGAAGGCAAGATCAAGTAAGAGCGCCTCGCGCCTTGCAGATCTTCAGGAAACCCGCCGCAAGGCGGGTTTTTTGTTGTCTGAGAGAATCTCGCTTCGCGAGTGCCTGGTATCAGCGGCTCACGCCGAGGCGGGCGCGGGCGGCGGGCGGGCGGCGCGGGGCGCGGCGGCGGGGCGCAGAGCCTTCGGTGCCCACCCTCGCTGCTCAGACACGTCCTCCGCGTTTCGTACCGGAAAGTCCGCTGCGCGGACCATGTTCTTATTGGCCTGCGGCCGCTCCACTTG
>NZ_JBFUIT010000036.1:0-21824 GCF_056401735.1 Luteibacter sp. P4_D7_3 | reverse complement strand
GACGAAGGATCGCCTGTGTTCAAGAAGTTACGAGTTGCCAGCGTCGCATGGCTCCTTGTCGCGCCGCTGGTAGCCCATGCCGCCGGCTTCGACTGCGCCAAGGCGCGCACGCCCAGCGAGAAGGCCGTCTGCGCCTCGCCGAAACTCTCGGCGCTGGACGGCAAGCTGGCCGATGCCTTCCTCACGGCACTGAAGAATCACCCCGACAAGGCGGATGCCCTCAAGCTGGACCAACGTCACTGGCTGGCCAGTCGCGACGACTCGGCGTGGACGTACCTCAGCGGCGACCTCGGCAAGCAGCTGCCAGACTTCCTGGCCGGGCAGTACAAGCAGCGCATCGACTTCCTGGCGGGGCTTGACGCCGGCAAGCCAAAGGCGCCGCTCACGGTCGTTTCGGATGCGCTGCCGAAGCTGCCATCAGGCTCCCGTGACATCCTCAATGACCTGAAGACGCAGGGCGCCCCGATCGCGCTGGCTGAAGAGGTGGAAATGAAGGACGTATCCGCCTTCCCTTATCAGGCGGACAACGCGCTGAAGAAGGCCATCACCGAGCTCGAAGAGAACCTCACCAACCGCGTCCTCGCCGGCGCGCCCTTCAGCTCCGTGTACACGATGGGTGGCACCGCGCATTGCCTCACCGAGGCGCCGTACCGCATCGATGGGAAGAAAGCGTTCGCCATCGACGGGCCACCGGTCTGGGGGGACGATTGCATGACGGACCACCTCGTCGCGAAGCTGGGCGACGACTATGCCGCGATGAACGTCGATATCGGCGATCCCAACCAGCAGTCCATCGAAGCCAGTCGCTGGGCGGGCAAAGGCTTCGGATCGGCAGAGGATCTGATCCTGCGTTTCGACCACGCATTGAAGCTCGATAGCTCGGCGTGTGCACCGAAGCAGTCGCCGTGCGACGAGTTTGGTACGGCGGCCATGACTTATGTAGCGAAGTACGACCGCAATCCGCAGGGCGGTACGCTGGATCGTGCACTGAAGGGTACTGAGAAAGCGGCCTATGACGCCGCGGTCGCGCGTGCAAAGGCGCCGGGCGGCATCGCCTCGAAGGGAGACGCACCGACGCTTCCGGACTTCGGTAGCGACGGTCTCGCCGTGGGTTCGATGACCGGCTACGACAGCGAAGCAACGATGTTTCCGTTCACCTTCCGCGGCGAGACACTGCTCGGCTATATCGGCCACGGCCATGTTGGCTGGCGCGCCAACGACGACTGGATGGTTTCGGCGTGGCGGTTGAAGAACGGCGAGCTCGAGGCGGTCGCTTCCGCCTACGTGAACGTGGTGCGCGGTAGCCTGCTGTTGTCGGCACCCGTGCCGGCACCGCCGCCTGTGACGCATTGACCGGGATGTTTGGTATGTCGACGTTTTCCACAAGCATGTCGCCTCACGTCCGTTGGCTGGGACTGACGACGGTGGCGATTCTTGTCGTCGCCCTGGTCATCCTGTTCGGGCGCGATGCGGGGCAATCGGCCGGCCCGTACCTGGGCGGCGTGCTCGTGCTGATTCTCGGTGGGACCTACCTGGTTTCCACGCGCGAGTACGAGATTTCCAACGGCCGGCTGGTCGTGCAGAAGGTGCTGGGTTGCAAGTCGTTCGAGCTGCGCGGCGCGTCGGTAAGCCGCGACGCCCTCGCGTTCCAGGGCATGACGCGCGTGTTCGGGAACGGCGGCTTCTTCGCCTTCGACGGACTGTTCTATTCACGCCGGATTGGCTTCGTGCGCAGCTATGCGCGCAATCGCGATAACGGCGTGGTCGTGGTGCTGGCCGGCGGGAGCAAGCTGGTCCTGTCGCCGGACCAGCCCGATGCCTTCATCACCGCGGCGCTGGCGCAGGGAGCTGTCCTCTCCGCGCCCTGATGGTTCGCTCTCGCACTGCCGCGGGATCGCCGATGAATCGGCTCCTACAAAATCAGGCCGCACGCGCCGATCACGTTACGCGCGACGGCGGCGCAACGCGTAGCCGATTCCCAGGATGGCAAACCATACCGGGCTCGCGATGAGTGCCTTGCGCGTATCGTCTTCCAATGCCAGCAGTACCAGCACGAAGGCGAAGAAAACCAGACAGACCCAGCACATGAACACGCCGCCGGGCATCTTGTAGCTCGACACCGCATGCAGTTCGGGACGCTTGCGCCGATACGCGATGTACGCGGCGAGGATGAGCGACCAGACGAACATGAAGAGGATGGCGGCCAGCGTCGTTACCAGCGTGAACGCGGTGACGAGGTCGGGAATGACGTACACCAGCGTGGCGCCGCCGAGCAGGCAGATGCACGAGAACAGCAGGCCGCGCGAGGGTACCGCCGCCTTCGACAGGCGCTTGAACGCGGACGGCGCGTGGTCTTCTTCGGCGAGGCCGTACAGCATGCGGCTGGTGGAGAAGATGCCGCTGTTCGCGGACGAGGTGGCCGAGGTGAGCACCACGAAGTTGATCAGGCTCGCCGCCGCCGGAATGCCGGCCAGCACGAACAGCTCGACGAACGGGCTCTTGCCCGGCAGGACCTCGCGCCACGGGGTCACCGACATGATGACGACCAGGGCCAGAACGTAGAACAGGATGATGCGCACGGGGATCGAGTTGATCGCCTTGGGCAGGTTGCGCTCCGGATCGGCCGTTTCGGCGGCCGTGGTGCCGACCAGCTCGATGCCGACGAAGGCGAACACGGCAATCTGGAAGCCGGCGAAGAATCCGCCGAGGCCGGTCGGGAACATGCCGCCGTCATTCCACAGGTTGCTCAGGGAGGCCACGTGGCCGTTCGGCGAATGGAAGCTCCAGGCCACCATGCCGAAGCCGCAGACGATGAGCGCGCAGATGGCGATGATCTTGATCAGCGCGAACCAGAACTCCAGCTCGCCGAAGAGCTYGACCGTGGTGAGGTTGAGCACCAGCAGCAGGATCACGCAGAGCAGGGCGGGTATCCATGGCGCAAGGCCGGGAAACCAGAATTGCGCGTACGAGGAGATGGCGATCACGTCCGCGATGGCGGTGATGATCCAGCAGAACCAGTACGTCCACCCGCAGAAGAACCCGGCCCAGGGACCGAGCAGGTCGGTGGAGAAGTCGATGAACGACTTGTAGTCCAGGTTGGAGAGCAGCAGCTCGCCCATGGCGCGCATGACGAAGAACAGCATCACGCCGATGATCAGGTAAACGAAAAGGATGGACGGTCCAGCCAGGCTGATCGTCTTGCCCGAGCCCATGAACAGGCCGGTACCGATGGCGCCGCCGATGGCAATCAGCTGCAGGTGTCGGTTCGACAGGCTACGCCTGAGGTGCTGTTCGGGTGGCGATTCCTGCGGGTGCGACATCGGCGGCAGCTCGATCGGGACGGAAGAACGGAACATACGGGGGTGGCCGTCATCCGGCAAGGCTAGCGACCGCGTCGCTCGCCCGGTAGGAGCTGATTCGTCGGCGATCCCGCGGCAGCGGGCCAGTTCGATGCAAGCACCCGTTCGCCGATGAATCGGCTCCTACATGGCGGCGGTGTTGCACTGGCTTGGTGGTTTGGCGAAAACATGCTGTTGCTGCCAGCCGTAGTCGTAGGCGACGGTACCGATGCTGAAGCAGGGGCCGAGCGCATCACGTGGCAGCTGCAGCAGCTCGCCATCGACGATGTAGCGCTGGTAGAGCGGCGCGATGTCGCCGCCACCTTCGGCGGCGACGGCAGCGATCAAGGTTGGACCCGGGTCCCGGGTGGCGCTCATCGTGGCCGGTTCGGCGTCCATCCTGCGGAGCGCATCCGCCAGGTCCTTTCGGCCCTGGGTCGCCCCTTTCATTCGCGCATCGACCAGCCAGGCGAAGAGCTCGCCACGCGCGGCGGGCAGGCTTTGCATCTCGCGAATACGGTCGTAGTCCTCGACTACCCGCGCGTTCGACACGCGCCGGAGGGGCGATCCACCGTACGCGCCGAGCGTTCGATCTACGTGCTGGGCGAACGTGACGTCGTCGAGCATGCCCTCTGCACGAAGCACACTGGCCACGCGATAGGCGTTGAAGCCCTGGGTAAACCACGCGTTGGACGTGTCTGCCGCAGGGTCATTCGCCGCCGCCAGACTGCGCAGTACCTCGAACAGCCAGCCTCGCGCAGGATCCTCGTGAGAAAGAAACACCGTTG
Organism: Luteibacter sp. P4_D7_3; assembly: GCF_056401735.1. Lineage (NCBI taxonomy): Bacteria > Pseudomonadati > Pseudomonadota > Gammaproteobacteria > Lysobacterales > Rhodanobacteraceae > Luteibacter > Luteibacter sp. P4_D7_3. Next base: position 17,698 of record NZ_JBFUIT010000036.1, on the reverse strand, counting down.
CTGATGACCCGCCGGCGCTGCTGCCCTGGCCTCCGCCTGCATTGAAAGTCGTCAGGTTCACCGTCAGTTGCGTGGAGCCGTTGTCGCTGTGGGTGCCATGGAGGTTTGCACTGCTGCGCAATGCACTCAACAAGGAGGCCATCTGCGTGGCGATCGCGTCAGTTTCTTGCTGGCGAGTGCCGATGGAACTGATGCGCAATGTGGTCGTTCCGATCGGACGCGTGGTCGAGTAGAGGTCACGCGAAGCCAGGATGGACGTATACGCAAGGTCTCCTGTGGTCAGCGTGTCGTTTGCCAGGGCCGTGGAGGCACGCCAACCAGAGGGCAATGCGATCGTTGCGGTTGCCTCCCGCGTCGCGGGACCTCTCGGAATGGCAAGGAAGATCGCGCCATACGAGAACACCGCGCCGTTAGGGCGCATGACCTTTTCCCAGGCCACCCAGTCGGGAGCGGAGATGGGCTCGGGCGTCGGGGTTCGCCACGCAAGCACGATGTCCGTGCCGGGTGTGGCTGTTACCCGCCAGCGGCCGGCCACTGAGGTGTCGAGTTGGCCGCTCTCAGCATGCACCTCGGCCGGAGGTTGCTTCGGTGGATCGAAGTCGACGGTGCCATCGTCGCCGGTGCGCACGCTAGCCCGGACGGTGATGCCTCCGACGGTGTTTTCTTTCACGTCGAGGCCGATGTCGTAATGCACCGGGGGTGGTTCGTTCGCGTGGGCGAGTGCTGTCATGCCGCCTGTTGCGATCAGAAAAACCCACACCCGCTTCGATATGCCTGCCATAGCCGCTCCTTGTGGTCGGGGGCGGTGTTGCAAGCGGCGGGCCAAGGGAGAGTCGTTGGCAAGGCCGGATCTCGCCAACCATGGGTGTGTCCGCGGACGTATGCCGTGGACACCCCGGACGCGCATCCCCTTGCTCGGTAGGAGCCGATTTATCGGCGATCCCGCGGCAGCGGGCAACGTTACCGCGAGCACCCGTTCGCCGATGAATCGGCTCCTACAGAAGAACGCACCTATACGCGGGTGACGTTGGCGCCGCCCCGGACGGTGTCGTGTACGCGCGGCAGGAACGAGTGCGGGAAGATCGGGCTGATGGCGCTGGCTTCGTCGAGTTTGCGGATCTGTTCGTCGGTGAAGGTGACTTCCAGGGCGGCGAGGTTTTCTTCGAACTGTGCGGCGGTGCGTGCGCCGAGGATCGGGATGATCGTCGGGGCTTGCTTCGCGAGCAGCCAGGCGATGGCGGTCTGCGCCGGGGTATGCCCCACGTCTTCCGCGACAGCTTTCAGTGCATCGACGATGTCGAGGTTGTGTTCGCTCAGCGAACCCATGCCGGCGGCAACAGCGGCACGACCACCGTTGAACATGTCGCCACCCTTATGCTTTTCGACGTCCGCCCGCGAGTACTTGCCCGACAGCACGCCGCTGCCCAGCGGCGACCACGCCAGCACGCCGAGGCCGAGTTCCTGTGCCATCGGCAGGAGGTCGTGCTCCACCGTGCGCTCGATGAGGCTGTGCTCGATCTGCAGCGCGACCAGCGGCGCCCAGCCGCGGAGGTCGGCCAGTGTCTGCATGCGGGCGATCTGCCACGCCGGGGTATCGGAGATGCCGGCGTAGACGATCTTGCCGCTGYGGACGAGGTCGTCGAACGCGCGCATGATTTCGTCGACCGGCACCAGGCCATCCCACACGTGCAGGTAGTAGAGGTCGATGTAGTCGGTGTCGAGGCGGCGCAGGCTGTCTTCGACCGCCCGAACCATGTTGCGGCGATGGTTGCCGGAGGCATTGGCGTTGGTGGGGTCGGTCGTCAGCGAGTACTTGGTCGCGATCACCGCGTGGTCGCGGCGGCCGGCGAGGAACTTGCCAAGCAGGGTTTCCGATGTGCCGCCGGTATAGAAGTTGGCGGTGTCGATGAAATTGCCGCCGCGTTCCATGTAGGTGTCGAGCATGGTGCGGGACTCGGTTTCGCCGGCACCCCAGCCCCATTCCTCGCCGAAGGTCATCGTGCCCAGCGAGACGGGGCTGACGCGCAGGCCGGAGCGGCCGAGGGTGATGTAGTCGTTGAGGCGCTTGCTCATGGGGCGTACTCCGTGGAGGTATGCCGCCAACGATAGTCGCGCGATTGCCCCTGGATAAACGGGCTATCAGGTGATAGGCTTTGAAGCACTGCTTCATAATGGACGCTGCGATGCCGCCCGAGCTGCTGCCCGCGATTTCCGCCTTTGCCCGTGTCGCTCACCACGAGAGCTTTACGCGCGCGGCCCGGGAACTGGGTGTGTCGCCCTCGGCCCTCTCACAGACCGTCCGCACGCTGGAGGGCCGTCTGGGTGTGCGCCTGCTCGACCGCACCACCCGACGGGTCGGCGTGACCGAGATCGGGCGCCGGTTCCTGACCGAGGCGCAGACCGGCCTGACCGCCATTGCCCGGGCCGTGGATGCCGTGGACGAGTCGCGTGAGGCGCCCGCCGGCGTGTTGCGCATCAACCTGTCGCGCGTGGTGGCGGACCTCGTGGTCATGCCTCACCTTGGCCAGTTCATGGACACCTATCCGGACGTGGTCGTGGAGCTGCACTGCGACAACCGCTTCAAGGACCTCATCGCGGGCAGCTTCGACGCAGGCTTTCGCCTGGGCGAAAGCCTGGCTAACGATGTGGTCGCCGTGCCCATCGGCGGGCCGCACCGGCTGGCGAGCTTCGCCTCGGCGGCCTATCTGGCCCGTCACGGCGTGCCGCGCACGCCGGCCGACCTGCTTGCCCATCGTTGCGCGTGCATTCGCCTGGACCAGGAGCGCAGCCTGATGCGCTGGGATTTCGAGCAGGACGGCCGCCTCATCGAGGTCGAGGCCACGCCGTCGATGATCAGTAACGATGCCGACCTGCTGATCGAGGGAGCCCGGCAGGGCGTCGGCATCGGTTGCCACTTCGAGGAGCTGGTCCGGACCGACCTCGACAGCGGCCGGCTGCTGCCCGTGCTGGAAGCCTTCTGGCCGACGTTCAGCGCTTTCCATCTGTACTATCCCAGCCGTGTGCACGTGCCGCGCAAGCTGCGCGTGTTCATCGACTTTTTCCGCGAACGCCACGTTTCGACACCACCCAGGAATCCGCGACCATGATCGACGCCGCACGCCACGCTCTCATCGATGCCTATATCGACGCGTACAACCACTTCGACATCGATCGCATGCTGGCCCTGGTCACGGACGACGTGCGCTTCGAGCACCACACCGGCGACGAACTGAGTGTGGCGACCAACGGCAAGGCCGAGTTGGAAAAGCTGGCCCGCGTGGGCGCGGCGTTGTTCGCCTCGCGCCATCAGAAGCTGTTGAAGATGCACGAGGAAGGCACCGTCGTTATCGCGACGATCGAATTCCACGGTGAGATCGCCGAGGACATCCCCGATGGTCCGGGTGCCGGCAGCATCATCGAGATGCAGGGCACCTCGGAATTCGGTTTCCACAGCGGCAAGATCAACCGCATCATCGATCGCGGATGAGCCGTGATTTCTTGCTGAAAGCCTGCCGACAGGTGCGTTTCCCAAGCTTTGCCTCATCGAAAATGAGGGTGCCTGCGATGTTCACGGTCTGGAAGCGCGCCGCGGTTGCGTGTGTGGTGGTGTCGCTTGCCGCGTGTGCGGCAGCGCTGCCTCCGAGGGAGACGCCGCAGTCGGAGAAGCCGGTCAAGTTGAATTCCGACGACAAGGAAGTGGGCGACGGCATCAGCATGATCAAGGCCGGGAAGCCGCAGGCGGCGATCGACGGCCCCCTGGCGGATGTCGTGACCCGGCTGGAGAAGCAATACGCGAACAGCCCCGACCAGATCTATTCCGCTCGCGGACCGGCGCTGACCCTGGACTATGCGGCCCTCGCGACCGGTGACAAGAAACACCCGGCAACCGGCAAGCGCGTACTCAACATCGGCCCGGCCTGGGCGATGGCGTATTGGGCGCGCGGGTATGCCTATGGCGACCTCGGCCGCTTTCCGGAAGCCGATGTCGAATTGAACAAGGCGCTGCAGTTATCGCCGAAGGATTCGCAGTTCCTGGGCGAGCTGGCGTTCGTGAACCAGCGCCAGGGTCGCTACGACGACTCGTACAAGCTCTATCGTGCGGCGATCCGGAACATCGATCTCATGGATACCTGGCAGGACGCCGAGAAGAACGATTTCCTGTGCCGGGCGCATACCGGGCAGGGATTCGATCTGCTGCAGCTGAAGCGTTACGACGACGCAATGAAAGCCTACCAGGCCTGCCTGAAACTGAAGCCTGACGACGCCAAGGCCAAGGCTGGGTTGGATGAGGTTCGCGGGGTCAAGGTTGCGGTGGGCGCGAAGTAGGGCTGCCGCAAGTACCCATCGCCCCGCGACAATCCTCAGGCAGCCACGTCCCGAAGCGCGGCCAACAACGCCTTCCGGTCATACGGCTTGGCCAGGTAACCCATGCTCGCCTGCAGCCACGCATGCTGCTCCTTGGCCTCGCCCGACGTCACCAGCACGTTCATGTCGGCGTGACGTGTGGCGAGCTCCTGCCCGGAAATCCCTCCCGGCATGCGCACGTCGGTGAACAGTACGTCGGCCTTGCCGGTTTCGAGCCAGCGTTCCGCTTCATCGCCGCTCGAGGCGGTGTGCACGGTCATGCCCGCGTCCTCGAGGATCATCGCGGAGATCTCGCGGATGGCGGGATCATCCTCGACAAGGAGAACGAAGAGCGGTTTATCTTGGGTCATGGAAGGGCACTTCACGAGGTAATCGATGATGTTATCGGCGACGCAAATAACGGGTTCGGTGTGAACCCGGCGTCAACGGACCCGGTATGCCGTGTGCTATTCCCTTGCTAACGGCTGGGCCGCATCATACGTGCTTTAAGGGGATGACCATGACAGCACTCAGCCAGCAGACGATCGACGCCACCCGCAAGAACGAGAGCCAGCTGCTGGCCAGCTGGCAAGCCAACCTCGACGCGAGCGGTGCCTCGCGCGATTCCCGCATCAACCACGCCGAATTCGAGACACAGACGCGTGATTTCCTGCGCCTGCTGCTGGCCGGCACCAACAACGGCGACAGCGCCAACATCGCCGCCAGCGAATGGTCGGACGTTCGCGCATTCCTCGACGGTCTCTCGCGCAGCCGCGCGCTGCAGGGTTTCGACTCGCACACCACGGCCAACTTCATCTTCTCGCTGAAACGCCCGCTGTTCGAACTCGTCCACACACAGTACGCAAGCAACCCGGCCGAGCTCGGCGGTCAGCTCTGGGCAGTGACCGAACTCCTCGACGCGCTGGGCATGTACACCGTCCGCGCCTTCCAGAAGTCGCGCGAGGAAGTCATTGCCCGCCAGCAGGAAGAACTTCTCGAGCTTTCGACGCCCGTGGTGAAGCTGTGGGACGGCGTGCTGGCGCTGCCGATGATCGGCACGCTGGATTCGCAGCGCACCCAGGTCGTCATGGAGTCGCTGCTTCAGCGCATCGTGGAAACCGGCGCGGAAATCGCCATCATCGACATCACCGGCGTGCCCACGGTCGATACCCTCGTCGCACAGCACCTGCTCAAGACGGTGACGGCCATCCGCCTCATGGGTGCCGACGCCATCATCAGCGGCGTGCGTCCGCAGATCGCGCAGACCATCGTGCACCTGGGTCTGGACCTGCAGGGCATCGTGACCAAGGCAAACCTCGCCGATGCGCTGGCGCTCGCGTTGAAGCGCGCAGGTCTTACCGTCACCAAGGCGACCTGATGGAACGCATCCCCATCTTGCGCATGGGCGACTTCCTGCTGGTCACCATCCAGGTGGACATGCACGACGAACTCGCCATGACGCTGCAGGACGACCTCTCCGACCGGATCAGCAAGACGTCGGCGCGCGGTGTGCTCATCGACATCTCCGCGCTGGACATGGTCGACTCGTTTATCGGTCGCATGATCGGCACCATTTCCGGCCTGTCGCGAATCATGGATGCACAGACCGTGGTGGTCGGCATGCAGCCAGCCGTCGCGATCACGCTTGTCGAACTCGGCCTGACGCTTCCTGGCGTGATCACCGCTCTGAACGTGGAGCGCGGCATGAGCCTCCTGCGTGAACGCGTGCAGTCGGAATGAACGTTCTCAGAAGCGGCACTCAGGCGGTTCGCATCGAACAGGACGTGGTGCTGGCAAGACAGACCGCGCGCAAGCTCGCGGTGGAAGCGGGCCTGCGTCTGGTCGACCAGACCAAGCTGGTGACCGCGGCCAGCGAACTGGCGCGCAACACCGTGGTCTACGGCCGCGGTGGCGACATGGATTGGGAAATCCTCGAAGAAGAGCGTCGCAAGGGACTGCGGTTGACCTTTCGCGACCAGGGCCCGGGTATTGCGGACATGAAGCTGGCAATGACCGATGGCTGGACCTCGGGCGGCGGCCTCGGCCTCGGCCTTACCGGCGCGAAGCGCCTGGTAGACGACTTTTCCGTGGAAAGTGCGCCTGGGCAAGGTACCCGGGTCATGATCTGCAAATGGACGTGACCTTTGCCGGAGAACCCACGGTGGTGCTCCGCGTAGAAGACAGCAGCCAGATCGGGCATGCGCGCCGGGTGGCAGTGAGTGAAGCCACGCGGGCGGGTTTCGACGAGACGGACGCGGCCCGCGTGGCACTCGTGGCCACCGAGCTGGCTACCAACATATTCAAGCACGCGCGAACCGGCGAGATTCATGTCGCCGTCGTTCCCGGCGTGGGAACGTGTGGCGTGGAACTCATCGCCGTGGATCGCGGCCCCGGATTCAACCTTGCCGACTGCCTGCGGGACGGCTTTTCGACGGGCGGAACACGAGGAGAAGGGCTGGGCGCGGTCAAGCGCGTAGCCGACGTGCTCGACATGTATGCCGACCAGCGGGGTTCGGTCCTGTTGGCACGCCTGTACCCGAAGGGCTTCTCCCGCGCCGATGTGCGCTTCGGGGCGAGCCACCATCCACTGCATACCGAGGCCGTGAGTGGCGACGGCTGGGCGATGAGCCTGGGTGACGGGGCCATCTCGGCGATGGTCGTCGACGGGCTTGGGCACGGGCCGTTGGCGCATGCCGCCGCACGAGCGGGCACGGACGCCTGGCTCACCGAGGCGCGCAGCGAACCGGTCACGGCGCTTGCCGCGATGGATGCCGCGATGCATGGCACGCGCGGCGGCGCCGTGGCGGTAGCTCGCTACGACCGCAGGACCGATACGCTTCGCTTCACCGGTCTGGGTAATATCGCCGGTAGCCTGCACGACCTGGAGGGCACGCGCGGCCTTGCGTCGCATCCGGGTATTGTCGGCACACGGGCGCGACCCCGGCAGCCGTTCGACTTCTCGCCGGTGCAGGGCCGTTTGCTTATCCTGCACAGCGACGGGCTGCAGTCGCGCTGGAACCTGCGTGACTATCCTGGCCTGGTGACCCGTCACCCAGCCGTGGTGACCGCCTTGCTGCATCGGGACTTCTCGCGTGGCCGCGATGATTCGGCCGTGCTTGCGATCCGCCTGGAGACTTCCGTATGAGTGGCCCCGACGACATCGACAGCCTTCGCGCCCAGAACGACGCCTTGCGCGCGGAACTGGACGAAACGAACCAGGGCGTACTCGCGCTGTACGCGGAGCTGGACAACCAGGCCGAGCAGCTTCGACAGGCCTCGGAACTGAAGAGCCGGTTCCTCTCCTATATGAGTCACGAGTTCCGCACGCCGCTGGGTTCCATCCTGAGCATCACGCGGCTGCTCGATGACGAACTGGACGGCCCACTGACCACGGAACAGCACAAGCAGCTGGCCTTCGTCAGCGGCGCCGCGCGCGACCTCAGCGACATGGTCGACGACCTGCTCGACCTGGCCAAGATCGAGGCCGGTCGGATCACCATTTCGCCGGCCTGGTTCGAGTTGATGGATCTGTTCACCGCGCTACGCGGCATGTTTCGTCCGATCGTGGATGGCACCGAAGCAGACCTGATCTTCGAAGCGCCGGAGGGCATGCCGCGCCTGTATACCGATGACAAGAAACTTTCCCAGATCCTGCGCAACTTCATTTCCAACGCACTGAAGTTCACGCCGCGTGGCGAAGTGCGTGTCTCCGCCGGCATGGAAGGCCCCGACCACGTACGCTTTGCCGTGAGTGATACCGGCATAGGCATTCCCGAAGAATTGCAGGGCGTGCTGTTCGAGGATTTTGCCCAGGTCGACTCGCCGCTGCAGAAACGCCTGCGCGGCACGGGCCTCGGTCTGTCGCTATGCCGGCAGTTCGCACACCTGCTGGGTGGCGAAGTTGGCCTGGAGAGCAAGGCGGGCGTGGGCTCCGTGTTCCATGTCGTGCTGCCGTTGAAGGTGGCCGAAGATGCCCTCGATGCCGCCGAATAACCGACTGCTTATCGTCGACGATAACGCGGCCACGCGTTATGCCATGCGTCGCACCGTGGAGCGTCACGGCTATACCGTGCTGGAGGCGGGTACCGGATCGGAAGGACTCGACATGATCGCCGCGAATGACTTCGCCGGCCTCATCCTCGACGTGAACCTGCCGGACATGACCGGCTTCGACATCGTGCGAAAACTGCGCGATTCGCCGGAGACGCAGCTCCTTCCGGTGATCCATGTGTCGGCCGCCTCGATCGAAACCGGTGACATGATCACGGGCCTCGACAACGGCGCGGATGCGTACCTGATCCACCCGGTCGATCCGGACGTGTTGCTGGCGACCATCCGCACCCTGTTGCGCGTGCGTGAAACCGAAGACGCGCTGCGCGAGTCCGAAGCGCGCTTCCGCGAGATATTCATCAATATTGCCGCACCCATCGGCGTGGTCGACGGCCATCTCAAGGTCATCGAGGCCAACGACGCGTTTCGTCGGCTGGCCGGCGACGCGGGCTGCGACGATTCACTGGATGGCTGCTTCATCGCCGGCCAGGACGAGCTGCTCGGCGAGATGCGGCAGACCCTCGCGACACGGCAGCGCTGGCGCGGTGATCTGTCCATGCACAGTGCGCTGGGCGTGCGCGAGACGGAGTGGCGGGTCACGCCCTACCGCGACGACGCAGGGCTGGTCTTCATCGACGATGTCACCGAACAACGCCTGCGCGAGCGATCGCAGCTGGAACAGATCGACACGGCGACCACGCAGCTGGCGATCGAGATCGCCGAGCGCGAGCGCAGCGAGTCTCAGCTGTTGCAGGCGCAGAAGATGGACGCGCTGGGCAAGCTCACCGGTGGTATCGCGCACGACTTCAACAACCTGCTTACCAGCATCATTACCGGTATCGACCTGATCAATCGCTCGGTGGAAGCGGGCAAGACTCAGGGCGTGCAGCGTTTCGCCGACGCCGCGCTCGGCTCGGCGCGACGTGCTTCGGCACTTACCCACCGCCTGCTTGCCTTCGCGCGCCAACAGCCGCTGGATGCCCAGGCCACCGACGTCAACGACCGTGTGCGTTCGCTCGAAGACATGCTGCGCCGGACGATCGGCGAGCACATCTCGCTGGCGCTCGAACTCGGTGCGTCGCCCGCCATCGCCAGCGTCGACGCGAACCAGCTGGAAAATGCGGTGATCAACCTGGTCATCAACGCGCGTGACGCGATGGATGGCCAGGGCGAGATCCGGGTCACCACGGCGCAGGTGCGGATTGAACGTGATGCCCAGCTCGCCGACGGCGAGTACGTGGTCCTTACGGTGGTCGATAACGGCGGGGGCATCGCGCCGGAGATTCTCGAGAAGGTGTTCGAGCCGTTCTTCACCACCAAACCGCTCGGTCAGGGCACGGGCCTGGGCCTGTCGATGATCTACGGCTTTGCCCGGCAGTCGGGCGGCCACGCGCGCATCGTCAGCACGGTGGGTGAGGGCACCGCCGTGTCCCTGCTGTTGCCGGTCGGCCAGGGCGAAGTGGTTCCCCTCATGCAGCGCACGGCCCCAATCAGCGGCGGCAACGGCGAGCGCATCCTGATCGTCGAGGACACGGACTCCTTACGCATGATGGCCGAGGAAATCCTGGTCCGTGCCGGCTATGAATGCATTGCCACGGGCGACATCGACCACGCCCTGCGCGTGCTGCGTGGCGATGAGGGTCTCGACCTGTTGCTGACCGACGTCGGCATGCCCGGCATGAACGGCCGGGACCTGGCTGAAGTGGCGCGTGCCTGGCGTCCGACCTTGCCGGTGCTGTTCATGACCGGCTATGCCGAGAACGCCCTGCAGCGCTCGCGCTTTCTCGGCACCCGCATGGACATGATCACCAAGCCCTTCGAGATCGAAGGCTTGCTGGCCAGTGTCCACGCTATGTTCGACTAGGCAGCAACGCCAGAAGGGCCGCCAAATCGCGGGACTACCAGCCGGCAAGGACCAGCTTGCCCCGGGCCTTGTGGCTCTGGACGAGCTGATAGGCGCGACGCAGATTGGTAGCGTCGATCTTGCCGACGTTCTCGCCGAGCGTGGTACGCAGCGTGCCGTCGTCAATCAATGCCGCGACGCGAGCGAGCAGTTCGTGCTGGCGAATCATGTCCGGCGTTTCGAACATGGAACGGGTGAACATCGACTCCCAGTGCAGTGAAATCGCCTTCTTCTTGAGCTTCATGGCATCGAGCGTGGCGGGGTCGTCGATGATCCCGAACTGGCCCTGCGGCTTGAGGATGTCGACGATCTGCTCGTAGTAGTCGGCGGTGTGCGTGAGACCCGCCACGTGGTCGACGTGGGTGACGCCGAGTGCGGCGAGCTGAGCAGCGAGCGGCTTGCTATGGTCGATCACGTGATGCGCACCGAGGTCGCGCACCCAGCGTGAGGTCTCTTCGCGCGAGGCCGTGCCGATGACGTTGAGGCGTGTGAGCTTGCGGGCCAGCTGGACCAGGATGGAGCCGACGCCACCACCGGCGCCGATGATCAGCAGGGTCTCGCCTTCGCCGCCGCCTTCGGGCACGCGCAGCCGGTCGAACAGCAGTTCCCACGCCGTGATGGCGGTGAGTGGGAGGGCGGCCGCATGGGCATCGTCGAGGCTGGCCGGCTTGTGTCCGACGATGCGCTCGTCGACCAGCTGGAACTCGGCGTTGCTGCCGGGCCGGACGATGGAGCCGGCGTAGAACACCTCGTCGCCCTTCCTGAAGAGGCTGACCTCGCTGCCCACCTCGGCAACCGTACCGACGGCGTCGAAGCCCAGGATGCGCGGCTCGGTCACCGGCACGCCGGCCCGGAGCTTGGTATCGACGGGGTTTACGGACACGGCGCGGACGGCGACGAGCAGGTCGCGCGGACCGGGCTTCGGCTTCGGCAAGTCGATCTCGACCAGGGCGTTGGCGTCGTCGAGGGGCAGGCCGTGCTGGGTGTAGACGATGGCTTTCATGGGGTTCTCCGTTGGGCAGGGGCTTATGGTCCGCCCTGGGGGCCCCGGGAAAAACCGTCGGAACGCGTGATCAGTTTCATCGCCAGAGGGAAAATAACCTGCCCAAAAAGCCGATATCTTCCGGCCGCTTATCCCCCTATGATGCGCGCACGATCGGCAGGCGGTTCAGGGGAACGGGATGTCGGAAGCGAAGACAGGCACGCTGCTGGGCGACCGTCGGTTCGCCGCGGAAATGGATGCACTGCAGCGGTTCGGCTCCCTCGAACGGGACGCCCAGCTCGGCGACGTGCAGGCACAATTCCGCGTGGCCACCATGTATTTCGAAGGTGAACACATCACCCAGGACCGCTCGCGGTCCGTGCACTGGTTTCGCCGCGCGGCGGAACAGGGCCACCTGGAAAGCCAGTGCCGCCTCGCCTCGCACTATGCCGAGGGCATGGGCGTACCGCGGGATCCCTTCGAGGCTGCCGGTTGGTTCCGCCGTGCGGCGGAGGCCGGTTTTCCCGACGCGCAGTGCGCACTCGGCACGCTCTATGCCCGCGGCAACGGCGTCAATGCGGACCGTGCTCAAGCGCTGCACTGGTGGGGTCTGGCCGCCGACCAGGGTCACGTCCAGGCGTGCGTGAATCTCGGCGTATCCCATTATTTCGGTCGCGGCGTGCCACGCGATGCCGAGCTTGCCTTCGCCTTCTACAGCAAGGCGGTGGAGCGCGGGCACCCCGAAGCACGGGGTTTCAGCGACGCGTTGTGCAGCCTCGGCCACATGTATGTCGACGGCATCGGCGTGACCCGCGATGCCGCCATGGGTGCGCATCACTTCCGCCGCGCGGCTGAGCTGGGTAACAGCATCGCCCAGTTCACCCTCGGCAAGATGTACCTGGAAGCCAGCGATCTTCCCGGCGATCGCGAGCAGGCCCGGTTGTGGCTGGGTCGCGCGGCCGCCCAGGGCGACAGTGAAGCGAAGCAGCGAATGACCGAGCTGGACGCCGAGGCCGCGGAGACTCCCGCCGGGACGGAACGCATCAGCCAGATCGGCCCGCAGGATGCCCCTGCCCAGTTCCTCCTCGGCCAGCGCCTGGCCTCGGGCGACGGTGTCGCTCGCAACGAACCGGAGGCTGTTCGATGGCTGGCCCTGGCCGCCGATCGCGGTCACGTGCCGGCTCAGTACGCCCTGGCACAGATGATCGATCATGGGCGCGGCGTGCCGCGTAACCTCGAGGAGGTGGTGCGTCTGTACCGGTCCGCCGCTGGCGGCGGACATGCCGACGCCCAGTTCGAGCTCGGCCTGCTTCACGAGCGCGGCGAAGGCGTGCCGCGCAACGCTGCCATTGCCCGCGCCTGGTACCGCAAGGCGGCCAAGCGCGGCCACCTGAAGGCCATGCGCCGGCTGGAGAAGCCCGCCTGGTGGAAGTTCTGGTAGCGGCGCAGCCAGAGCAGTACCCGCAAGATCCTGCGACCATGACTTCCGGCGCTTCTCCGGCCTCCACCGGTGCCCCAGCATCAGGGTAATCGACTCCGCCGGAGCTGCCGGCAGGGCGACGCACCCCCTGGGATCTCCATCATGCGTACACCTCTCGTCTCCGCGATTGCCTTCGCGCTCGCCGGCCTGACCACCGCGGCGTTTGCCGCCCCGGCCGCCGACACCAGCGATCAGCTCGCCACCACCCAGCTTCCGCGCGGCGTCCGTCCGACGCATTACGACGTCTCCGTCGTACCGCATGCCGACAAGCTGGCGTTCGAAGGCAAGGTCGCGATCGCCGTGGACGTGCTGGATTCGACCTCGTCCATCACGCTCAACGCAGAAGACATGACGTTCGCCAACGTCACGCTCACGCCGGTCAAGGGCAAGGTGAAGTTCGCTGCACCGAAGGTGGCCATCGACGCCGCCGCGCAGACGGTGACGTTCACCTTCGACCACGCGATTCCGGCCGGTAGCTATCGCCTGGCGATGGATTACACGGGCAAGATCGGCACGCAGGCCAACGGCCTGTTCGCCATCGACTATGACACCAAGAGCGACGGCAAGAAGCGCGCGCTCTACACGCAGTTCGAGAATTCCGACGCGCGCCGCTTTATCCCCTCGTGGGACGAGCCGGCGTACAAGGCTACCTTCACCGTCGATGCGACCGTGCCCGCCGCCGATATGGCGGTGAACAACATGCCCGTCGCGTCGAGCAAGGATCTCGGCAACGGCCTGAAGAAGGTGACCTTCGCGCAGACGCCGAAGATGTCGACCTACCTGCTTTTCTTCGGCGTGGGTGAGTTCGACCGCGCCACCACGATGTCCGATGGCGTCGAGATCGGCGTGATCACCCAGAAGGGACTGACCTCGCAGGCCCAGTTCACGCTGGACACGGGCAAGGACGTGATGAAGGAATACAACGCGTATTTCGGCGTGCCGTATCCGTTGCCGAAGCTGGACAACATCGCGTCGCCGGGCCAGAGCCAGTTCTTCGCGGCGATGGAAAACTGGGGCGCCATCTACACCTTCGAATACGCGCTGCTGCTCGATCCGTCGATTTCAACGCAGGCCGATAAGCAGGAAGTCTTCAACACCGCCGCGCACGAAATGGCGCACCAGTGGTTCGGTGACCTCGTGACCATGCGCTGGTGGGACGAMCTCTGGCTCAACGAAGGCTTCGCCTCGTGGCTGGCGTCGCGCACCACCGAGCGCCTGCATCCGGAATGGCACACGAACCTCTACGCGATCGCCACGCGCGAGGGCGCGATGTCCCGCGACGCCGTCGCGACCACGCATCCGGTGGTGCAGAAGATCGACACGGTGGAGCAGGCCAGCCAGGCGTTCGATGAGATCACCTACGAAAAGGGCGAGTCCGTCATCCGTATGCTCGAGGCCTATGTGGGTCCGGATGCATGGCAGAAGGGCGTGCAGGCCTACATCAAGGCGCACGCCTATTCGAACACCGTGTCGAACGATCTCTGGAAGGAAATCGATAAGGCGGCTGGCAAGCCGGTGAGCACCATCGCGCACGACTTCACGCTTCAGCCGGGCATTCCGCTGGTGCGCGTGGAATCGGCGACGTGCACGAATGGTTCGACCACGCTGAAGCTGGCGCAGGGTGAGTTCACTCGCGACCGCCCCGACAAGCAGGCGATTGCCTGGCACGTGCCGGTGATTGCGAAGACGATTGGCGGCGCGGCGACGACCACCCTGCTCGAGAACGGTTCGGGCACGATCACCGTGGCCGGTTGCGCTCCTGTCGTCGTCAACGCCGGCCAGACCGGTTACTTCCGCACGCTGTATCAGCCGGCGCAGGTGAAGGCGTTGACCGGCAACTTTGCCAAGCTCGAGCCGATCGATCAGCTCGGTGTTTTCGCTGACGTGTGGTCGCTGGGCATGGCGGGCCTCGAGCCGGCGTCGGATGTGCTCGACCTCATCAAGGTCGCGCCGCTGGATGCGCCGCCGCAGTTGTGGGACAGCATTGCGGGGGACTTCAACGCCCTCGACGCCTATTACCACGGAGACACGAAGCGCCAGGCCGTGCTGCGCAAGTACGCCATCGCGCGTTTGTCGCCGAAGTTCGCTCAGGTCGGTTGGGAAGCGAAGGCAGGCGAAGAGGCACCGGTCGCGATCCTGCGCTCGTCCCTCATCGCCACGCTTGGCATCCTCGGCGATACCAAAGTCATTGCCGAGGCACGTCATCGCTACGAGACCGACACGATGCCGGCCGAACTGCGCAAGGTGATCCTCAGCGTCGTCGCCGAGCATGCTGACGTGGCCACCTGGGACAAGATGCACGAGGCGGCCAAGGCGGAGAAGTCCCCGCTGGTGAAGGACCGCCTGTACGGCTTGCTCGCGCAGACCGAAGACGAATCCCTGGCCAAGCGTGCACTCGACCTCGCGCTGACCGGTGAAGCCGGCGAGACCAACAGCGCCGCACTGATCTCGGGTGTCTCCCGTCGCCATCCGGAACTGGCCTTCGACTTCGCCGTGGCGCACAAGGACAAGGTCGACAGCTTCGTCGACTCGACCTCTGCCTCGCGCTACTACCCGCGCCTCGCCTCCGGCTCGCTCGAACTGTCCACGATCGACAAGCTGCAGGCCTTCGCCGAGAAGAGCATCGCCCCGACCTCGCGTCGTGATGCCGAGACCGCGGTGACCACCATCCGCTACCGCAACATGGTGCGCACGCAGCGCCTGCCGGCGGTCGACGCCTGGTTGAAAAAGAACGGTTGATAGATCGCTTTGAGTGACCGAACCGCCGGCCTTCTTGCCGGCGGTTTTTTTATGCGTAAGCGGCTAGCTGCTGCGCAGCTCATGTCCCAGCGGCTCCTCCGCAAATCCCATCTCGCCGCAACAGCTCGGCGCTGGATCGGTAGGAGCCGATTCATCGGCGAAGGGTGCTCGCGACTCGCTACGGGTCCGTCCAAGATTCGCTCGCTTTACGCCGCATTCGACCCGATGCATTCCTACACATGAAAGCGTAAATCGCCGTCACGCGCTATCGGCTGACCCGCCTTACCGCTCAATGGGCCGGCACCTAAAGTGGAGAAACATGCCCGCTACGGGCATACTCACAAGGACGGGCTGGACATGAGGGTCCTCAAGCGAAGGGACTTTGCGCGATGGCAGGCACGGGAACGTCTTCCTGATGCCGCGTTGTGCAAAGCGGTGCAGGAGATGGAAGGCGGCCTTGTTGATGCGGAGCTTGGCGGCTGTCTTTTTAAGAAAAGAGTGGCACGTCAGGGCACTGGCAAGAGTGGTGGTTACCGCACGCTGCTGGCAGCTAGCATCGGACGCCGCCACGTGTTTCTGCACGGCTTCGCCAAGCATGCGGTAGCAAACATTTCGGACGATGAGCGTAGGCATCTGCAGTTTGAAGGGAAGATTCTTCTACGCCTATCCGCTGAGGACGTGTCGCGGGCCGTGGAAGACGGCAAATTAATGGAGATTTATTGTGGCGAGCAAGATCATCGAATCAGTGCGGAGTGACATGGCTGCATTTCACAGGCTTGGAATAGTCGATAAGGTGACGATGCGTGAGTTTGACGCCATCTGTCCTCCGCCCGTGCGTGCTTTCAGTGCCGATGACATCAGGGGATTGCGCGACAAGCTCAATTTCAGCCAGCCCATATTCGCACTTCATCTGCACACATCCACGTCTACCGTACGTAAGTGGGAACAGGGCGACACACGTCCCACCGGCCCCGCGCTCAAGCTGCTCAATATCCTCGCTGACAAGGGGTTGCGTGCAATCGTGTAACCGCGCTTACACTGCCGCCTACCGAACGCTGGACCCTTCGCAATGAATCACCCCATCGCCCGCAAAACCTTGTGGGCCTGCCTGACCATCGCCCTGGTCCCAGCTGCCTGCGCCCAAGCCGACAACATCCCCGTCCACCCCTACCGCATCATCCACACCTATCCCCACGACCCCACCGCCTTCACCGAAGGCCTCTTCTACGAAGACGGCTTCTTCTACGAAAGCACCGGCGAATTCGAAGGGGCGGGCGTGCGCAAGGTGAAGCTGGAAACCGGCGAAGTGGTCCAGCGCCGCGACACGCCAGCAGGCTATTTCGGTGAAGGCATCATCGCTTCGAACCAGCGCATCCTGCAGCTCTCCTGGCAGCAGGGCGTCGGCTTCATCTACGACAAGGCCACGTTCAAGCTCATCGACCAGATTCGCTATCCGGGCGAAGGCTGGGCGATGACGCGCGATGCCGACCACATCTACATGAGCGACGGCACGCCGGTCATCCGCATCCTCGATCCGCAGACCTTCGCGCAGACCGGTTCGATCAGCGTGACGGCGAATGGCGTGCCGTTGCAGCAGATCAACGAGCTGGAGTGGGTGAAGGGGAAGATTTACGCCAACGTGTGGCAGACGCCGCGGATTGCGCAGATCGATCCGAAGACGGGGCACGTGGTGGGGTGGATCGATATGACGAAGCTGGTGGAGGCGCAGACGGTGGGCGACCCTGCCAACGATGTTCTGAATGGGATCGCGTACGACGCGGCGCACGATCGCCTGTTCGTTACCGGGAAGCGGTGGAAGGCGGTTTACGAGGTGAGGGTGGGGCGGTAGTTGTTTCGTGGGCGGAGAGCATCGCCGCTGAAGCGGCTCCCACAGAAAGCTAAGCCAGGCAGGCGGCGGTCAGGGCATCGCGGAAGCAGGGGGCGTCTACGAGCTTGGCGGCGAGGGTGCCTTTGAAGGCGTCGCCGAGGCCGCAGGAGCCGGCGCGGTAGACGTCGGCGCTGTCGCCGTGGCGGTCGGTGCCGTGGGAGACCAGGCAGGTCTTGTCGAGCGAGACGACGACGGTGCCGGCGCAGAGGCGGCTGGCCAGGGCGTTGATGGTGGTGTCGTCCATGCCCGTTACCGTGCTGGCGGTGATGTCGATGGAGAGGAAGCGGCCGCAGCAGCGTGCGAACTCGTGCA
>NZ_JBFUIT010000035.1:0-22314 GCF_056401735.1 Luteibacter sp. P4_D7_3 | reverse complement strand
CGACGGCCTCGACGCCCTGACTGCACAGATGCATCAGGACGAGATCGCCGCCCGGCAAGCCCTTGGCATGAACCCCATGCTTGCCTCAGAAAACCACGGTTGACAGCGATGACCCAGGATTACAAGAACACGATCAACCTGCCGCAGACGGCCTTCCCGATGCGCGGCGACCTGCCCAAGCGCGAGCCGGGCTGGCTGGCCAACTGGGAGCGCGTGAACCGCTACGCGCAGATCCAGGAAAAGGCTGCCGACCGCGACAAGGTGTTCGTGCTGCACGATGGCCCGCCCTATGCGAACGGTGCGATTCACCTTGGGCACGCGGTGAACAAGGTGCTCAAGGACGTCGTCGTCAAGTCGAAGCTGATGGCGGGCTACCGCGCGCCCTATGTGCCCGGCTGGGACTGCCACGGCCTGCCCATCGAAATCGCCATCGAGAAGAAGTTCGGCAAGGCGGGCGACAAGCTCGACGCCGCCGCCTTCCGCCAGAAGTGCCGCGAATACGCCATGGCGCAGATCGATCTGCAGCGCGTGGACTTCAAGCGCCTCGGTGTCCTGGGCGACTGGGAAAAGCCGTATCGCACGCTGGATTTCACCTACGAAGCCGACATGATCCGCGCCCTCGCGCGCATCGTGGAGAACGGCCACGTCGTGCGCGGGGCGAAGCCGGTCTATTGGTGCTTCGACTGCGGTTCGGCACTGGCCGAGGCGGAAATCGAATACGCCGACAAGACCTCGCCGGCCGTGGATGTCGCCTACGACGCCGTGGACCCCGTGTCCTTCGGCGCGCTGTTCGGCATCGCCGCCGATGACGCCATGATCGCCGTGCCGATCTGGACGACGACGCCGTGGACGCTGCCGGCCAGCCAGGCCGTGTCGCTCGGTGGCGAGATCGAATACTCGCTGGTCGAAGGTCCTTCGCGTAACGGCAAGCCGCTGCTGCTCGTCATCGCCTCGGCGCTGGCGGAGAAAGCGCTGGCGCGCTACGGCGTGGATACCGTGAACGTGCTCGGTCGCGTGCAGGGTGCGGTGCTGGAGAACCAGCCGCTGCGTCACCCGTTCTACGACAAGCACGTGCCGGTCATCCTCGGCGAGCATGTGTCCGACGAAGACGGTACCGGCGCGGTGCACACCTCGCCCGACCACGGTGCGGAAGACTTCGTGGTCAGCCAGCACTACGGCATCGGTACGCTCAACTACGTGGACGGCCGTGGCGTGTATCGCAGCGACCTTCCGCTCGCGGGCGACGTGTCGTTCGCCGGCATGCATATCTGGAAGGCCAACGACGCGATCGTCGACCTGCTGCGCGCTCGCGGCGTACTGCTCGCCTTCGCCAAGCTTACGCACAGCTACCCGCATTGCTGGCGCCACAAGACGCCGGTGATCTTCCGTGCCACGCCGCAGTGGTTCATCGGCATGGAGCAGGCCGGCCTGCGCCGCACCGCGCTCTCATCGATCAAGTCGGTCCGTTGGATTCCGGGTTGGGGTGAAGAACGCATTGCCGGCATGGTCGACGGCCGTCCCGACTGGTGCATTTCGCGCCAGCGCACCTGGGGTGTGCCCATCGCGCTGTTCGTCGACAAGAATACGCACGAGCCGCATCCGGACAGCGTGCAGCTGTTGGAGAAGGTGGCGCAGCGTGTGGCCCGTGAAGGCATCGACAGCTGGTTCTCGCTGGATGCGCGCGAGTTGCTGGGCGACGACGCGGACAAGTACGAAAAGGTCACCGACGTTCTCGATGTCTGGTTCGATTCCGGCGTGAGCCACTTCGCCGTGATCGGTGCGCGCCCGGAGTTACAGGCCGGCGACGCCAGCGAATACAAGGTGATGTACCTGGAAGGTTCCGATCAGCATCGCGGCTGGTTCCAGTCCTCGTTGCTCACGTCGGCGGCGATCAACGGTCGTGCGCCTTACGACCACGTGCTCACCCACGGCTTCACCGTGGACGCACAGGGCCGCAAGATGTCCAAGTCCATGGGCAACGGCATCGAGCCGCAGGACATCATGAAGACCCTCGGTGCGGACATCCTGCGCCTGTGGATCTGCTCGACCGATTACCGCAACGAAATGTCGCTGTCGGACGAGATCCTCAAGCGCGTGGCCGATACGTATCGCCGCGTGCGTAACACCGCGCGTTTCCTGCTCGGCAACCTCGACGGCTTCGATCCGGACAAGCACCTGCTGCCCACCGCCGGCTGCCTCGATCTGGATCGCTGGGCCGTGCAGCAGGCGGCCGATACGCAGGCCGCGATCGTTGCCGCGTACGAGCGCTACGACTTCCCGGAGATCGTCCAGCGCGTGCAGAACTTCTGCACGAACGAACTCGGTGCGTTGTACCTCGATATCACCAAGGACCGCCTGTACACGATGCCGACCGACAGTCGCGGTCGTCGCAGTGCGCAGAGCGCGATGTACCGCATTCTCGAAGCGATGGTGCGTTGGCTCGCACCGATCGTTACATTCACCGCGGAAGAAATCTGGGCGAGCATGCCGGGTTCGCGCAGTGAGTCCGTGCTGTTCGAGACCTGGTACGACGGTCTCGACGTGCGTGAGGACGGTGACGCGCGCGGCGGGTGGTCGACCCTGCTCGGTATCCGTGCATCGGCCTCGCAGGTGCTGGAACGCATGCGCAAGGACGGTCAGATCGGTGCTTCGCTCGACGCCACGCTGACGATCCACGCCGACACCGCCACCCAGGCGGCGCTGGCCGAATCCGCCAGCGAGCTCCGTTTCTTCTTCATCACCTCGGAAGTCACGCTGTCGCCGCTGGAAGGTCGCCCGACCGCGGCCGAGCGCGTGGAACTCGATGGTGCCGAGGTTTATGTCTCGGCGGCGGTGAGCGAGGCCGCGAAGTGCATTCGCTGCTGGCAGCATCGCCCGGATGTCGGCGTGGATCCGGCGCATCCCGAGATCTGCGGGCGCTGCGTCGAGAACGTGACGGGGCAGGGCGAAGATCGCCGCTGGTTCTGAGGTACCGGTCCCGACCCGAACCTCCGCGCCGTCAACCGGCGGCGCGGCCGCTCCGCTTCCCATGGCTTGCCTGAATGATCGTACGTCCCAAACCCAATGCGCTTTCCTGGCTCTGGCTCGCCGCCGCCATGATCGGCCTCGACCAGCTCACCAAGTGGTGGGCGCTGACGGCGCTGCAGCCGGCGGAGACCCCGCACCCGGTCATTCCGGGCATTCTCAACTGGACGCTCACCTTCAATACGGGCGCCGCGTTCAGTTTTCTCGCCGATAGCGCGGGCTGGCAGCGATGGTTCTTCGTGCTGCTGGCCGTGGTGATCAGCACGACGCTGAGCGTATGGCTGTCGCGGACGCCGCGCGCCGACTGGCGCACCGCGGCGCCCCTGGCCCTGATCGTGGGTGGGGCCCTGGGCAATGTCATCGACCGGTTGCATGCGGCGAAGGTGACTGACTTCATCCAGGTTTTCCTGGGGAGCTATCCGTTTCCGGTGTTTAACGTGGCGGACTCGGCAATCAGCGTGGGGGCTGTTTCGATGATCGTGTTCAGCCTGTTCAGTGGATCGCAGAAGCCGGCTTCTTCCTGATCGTTTTTGGTTGCTGGCCGCGCTGGCGCGCGGTTCGCCGATGAATCGGCTCCCACATCGCCGATGAATCGGCTCCCACAGGGGGTGTGGGCTTTTTGTGGGAGCCGCTTCAGCGGCGATAGGCCTGGCGAAAGCGCCCACCCGGCAGCCATGCGATAATCCACACGTCCCGGCGCCCCCAGGCGCCACCGCTCATTCGAGGTCCCCCCTTGGACATCCTGCTCGCCAATCCCCGCGGTTTCTGCGCCGGCGTCGATCGCGCGATTGCGATCGTGGAACGTGCGCTCGAGTCCTACGGCGCGCCGATCTACGTTCGCCATGAAGTCGTCCACAACCGTTTCGTCGTCGAACGCCTGCGTGCCGATGGCGCCGTGTTCGTCGAGGAGCTGGACGAAGTGCCGGATGGCTCCACGGTGATCTTCAGTGCCCACGGCGTGCCCAAGGCCGTACGCGAGGAAGCCGACCGTCGTCGCCTCAACGTGTTCGACGCGACATGCCCGCTGGTGACCAAGGTGCACATGGAAGTCGCGCGCCTCGGCCGTGCCGGCCATGACGTTGTCCTGATCGGCCATGCCGGCCACCCGGAAGTCGAAGGCACGATGGGGCAGTGGAATCCCGCCAATAGCGGCAACATCTATCTGGTCGAATCGGTCGAGGATGTCGCCGTGCTGGCGCCCTCGCAGCCGCAGAAGCTGGCCTTCGTCACCCAGACCACGCTGTCGGTCGACGACACCATCGCCATCATCGGCGCACTTCGCGCGAAGTTCGCGGCCATCGAAGGTCCGCGCAAGGACGATATCTGCTACGCCACGCAGAATCGCCAGGATGCGGTGCGTCGCCTGGCGGACGCCGTCGATCTCGTGCTGGTGGTCGGCTCGGTGAACAGCTCGAACTCGAACCGCCTGAAGGAACTGGCTGAAAAGCAGGGCGTTACCTCGTTCCTGATCGACGGCGCGGAGCACATAGAGCGCAGCTGGCTGGAAGGCAAGACGCGGATCGGCGTGACCGCGGGCGCCTCGGCGCCGGAAAAGCTGGTGCAGGAAGTCATCGCGCGCCTGCAGTCATGGGGCGCCGGCAGCGTCCGCGAGCTCGATGGCGAAGCCGAGAACATCACCTTCGCCCTGCCCAAAGAGCTTCGTCTGGCCGGTTAAGGCTTGCGCCGCGCACCAAGCTTCCCTAAAATCCTCGTTCTCGCCGAAATAGCTCAGTTGGTAGAGCGCGTCATTCGTAATGATGAGGTCGTAGGTTCGATTCCTATTTTCGGCACCACCATTCTTCCCGGACTGCCGTCGAGCGGTCCCGGAGGCACAAAAAAACCCGCCGGTGCGGGTTTTTTTGTGCCTGCCATTCGGTGTGAATCACGCGGCGAGTCGCGCATCCTCGGCGAGATAGCGCAGACCGATGGATAGCGCCATGTTGTAGCCCGCACCGGCGTTGCCCGGTACCACCACGCTGACCAGTGACGGATGGCCCGGCACGAGCCCCGACGCATCCGCTTCGTCGCTGCCGTCGTGGATTTCGATATAGGGCACGCTGAGGTGGGCGAGGGCGTCACGCAGGGGCGCAATGTCTTCCGGTGGGACGTCGTTGGCGTCCACATCGAGCAGGACCAGTTCGGCGTGGTCGCCGCTGGAACGGTCGAGGTATCCGGTCAGCTCGACGAAGTCGTGGCAGGGCCGCCAGAGCAGGTCGACGCCGGCGGCTTGCGCGCGTTCCCACAGTCGCCACATCGCGTCGTCCGCCAGGGTGGCGTGAACCGCGTCATGACGCGGGCCCGTGATCACGACGATCGACATCGTTCGCTGCTCCAGTAAGTCGGGAGTGCAGTATCGAATCACCATGCGTAAAAAGGCTGCGCCGTTGGGGCGCTTTTCGGGTAACGCGTGCGTAAAGAAATGGTACCGTCCGCTCAAATCATCAGGGAAAGGCATCGTGGACGGAACACAGGACATCGCTATCGTCACCGCGCGGCTGCGACTGGATCGACTGGTGGCGGCCGACGCGCCGGCACTCTTCGCTTACCGCGGTGACGACGCCGTCGCACGCTACCAGGGCTGGAAGCCCGTCGATCTCGCGGCGGCCCAGGCCTTCATCGCGGACCAGGCATCACTGGCTTTCGGAACAGCGGACAGCTGGTGCCAGCTGGCGGTTCGCGACAAGACCACCGGCGAGCTTCTCGGCGATTTCGGCGTGCACTTCCCGGTCAGTACGGATGATCCGATCGAGTTCGGGCTTTCCCTGCGGCCAGAGCGGCAAGGCAAGGGCTTCGCTCGCGAAGCGATGGCCGCCGTACTCGATCTGGCCTTCGGTGACTGGGGCTACCGGCGTGCGGTGGGTTCGGTGGATCCGCGCAACGTGGCCAGCCTGGCCCTCCTTCGGTCACTGGGCTTTCGCCAGGAAGCCCATCATGTCGAGAGCTATTTCTTTCGTGGCGAATGGGTCGACGACGTGATCTTCGCCATGCTGGCGCGCGAGTGGCCGACTAGCCGCTGAGTCGCCGGCCGGCCGGGCGACGCCCGGCGCATACACCATCTTCATGGGCCGGGTGCCACATAGGGCGGAGACTGGCGCGGAAACCCCCATGAGCGAGCGGTACGTGCGCATCTACGTGGCCCAGCCGCCTGACGTCGGGGCGGAGTGGGTAGTGCGCGTCGACTCGGACGAACCTGCGCGTTTCCGGCACGAGAAAGACGCCTTGACCTATGCGCTCCGGCAGGCGCGGGCACGCACCGGGCAGGGTGTGTCAGTGGAACTAAGGGTAGAGGACGACCATGGCCACTGGCGGTCCATGGCGCTTTGACCGAAGGGAAAGGACATGCAGACACCAGTTCAGCACTACAGGGGCTATGACATCCTCTGCAGCGCGAGCGGTTACACGCTATTGCGCAACGATGTCGAGGTATTGAGCGTGGGCTCCCACGATGCGGGCAACCCACTGCAGGATTGCGCTCATCTGGATCACCTGCTCGAGCAGGCCAGGCAAAGCGTGGACCGCCTCCTCGACCACGCCTGAGTCGTGGGGTCAGGCGGCAGCGAGGCGGGCGAGTGCGGCAGCGCTGGGCGGCGCCAGATGGCCGAGGGCCGCGGCAGGCAGGAAACGCCAGTCGGACAGGCGGCGCGGCAGCCGGGAGGCGGCATAGACGTCGCGCAGGCCGGCGACGGCCTCTTCCGGGGCATCGAAACGGCCCACTTCGTTTTCACCGCAAAGCGCGCGCCAACGATGGCCGTGACGAACGATGCGGAACAGACCTTCGGTCGAGGTAAATACATATTGCGCGAGCACGGAACACTCCTTCGTGACCGGGAGCATTGTGACCGCGAGGTCGTGACCGCTTTGTTATCCCAAGGCTACGGTGAGGTGTCGGTGATCGCCGCGTCGTTGCGCAAGCTATTACAGTGCGGCCGCGGTCACGTTGTGCATCAGCGCCTCGACTTCCACGCAGTTACTCGCGCCGAGTTCGATCAGGTTGTCGTTGTTGTTGCGCAGCTTCTGGATGAGGTCATGAGCGTCCTGCTGGCCCGCCAGGTACTCGGCATTGCCCGTACCCCCGGGGGAGAGCTTGTTGACGCCAGCCCGGAAGGTGTCGATCGTCGACCCGGGCATGCCGCAGACGAACTGCCCGATAACCTCGGCATGGCCTGCTTCACCCAGGGTCATGTTCGGAAGGGTCTCCGCGGCGGAGGCGGCCGCAGCGGGAGCGACGAGGCAGGTTGCAAGCAAAAGTGCGCGAACGAAACGCATGGATTTTCCCCTTGGAGAAGCTGGCGGCGGCTGAAGCATGCGACCGCGCCGTGCGGTGCGCAAGCCCGGCCCCAGGGTAAATGTGCGCTGTCGCACAGACCGTCCCGCTCGTCGGATTTCGCCTACCGTTCGTCGTCGATAGCCTTGTTTGACGCCCCCGCCTTGCTAGCCTGAAGGTAGGGAAAAGTAAGGGGACGCCTTCGTGGCCAAGTTTCAATTCCGTCGCGCCGCACGCGGCGTGTCGCTGATCGAGGTTCTGATGGCCGTGCTGATCTTCAGTATCGGGCTCATCGGCCTGGCCGGACTGCTGGTGGTGTCGACCCGGTCCAACCAGGCGGCCTTCGTCCGCACCAACGTGACCTTCCTGGCCAACAGTATGGCTGACCGGATGCGCGCCAACCCGTACGGCCTGTGGGAGGGTGACTACACGGACACCTTCCCGCTAACGGGCGGCACCCTTCCCAAGTGCGATGCGACGAATGCCTGCGTCCCGAAGGATGTCGCCCTGCGCGACAAGATCCTCTGGGGTACCCAGCTCCAGACGTTCCTGCCGGGCCTGGGTAAGACGACCATCGCCTGTACGCCGGCGAGCGGCATGTCCTATGACCCAACCGGACAGATCGGACTGCGGCCGCCCTATGGTGGCACCTGCACCATGATCATCACCTGGGCCGAGCGCGGCACCAGCGGTGGAACCGACGACAACACGGACAGCGCCAACCTGCAGTCCTTCACCTGGGTGTTCGAGCCATGATCACGCGTCCCCTTTTCCGCCGGGCCGAGCGCGGCGTCACCCTCGTCGAGCTGATGGTCGCGATGCTCCTGGGCATCCTGGTGTCAGGCGGCATCATCACCATCTTCCTGTCGACCTCGAACAGCAACCGCGTGCAGACGCAGCTGGCGCGCATGCAGGAAGACGGTCGCTTCGCCATCGGTCGGCTCAACGACGACCTGGCCATGGCGGGCGGCACGTATTGCAACAACACGGGCGGCATCGCGACGGTATCCTCATCGAACGTCTCCCTCGACGGCCTGCGTTCGCCGAAGGTCTACGCTAAGAATCTGCTGTCGCTCCCCGCCGTGTTTGAGAACACCACGCAATGGGGTGCGACGTCGGGGAAGAACACCTATCCCGCCGCGCCGACGGCCGCCTATTCCATGCCGTCCTTCCTGTACATGCGTGGCTACAACTGCACGGGTACGTCCGCCTGCACGCCCATCCCGGTGGCCTTCCTCGGGGGCAATCTGGACACGGCCGGTACGGCCGTGGGCAATCGTGTCATCGGCACCGACGTACTCACGGTGCGCTATCTGAATTCGTCGCGCGGCTGGCGCCTCGGTGCGACCAGTAAAGCCGTCGGAAACGCAGACGGTACGTTGAAGGAAATCGATCTGGTACAGGGTACCGGCGAGCCTCCGTTGTCGGACTTCAAGGGCACGGTGGCGCTCATGGCCGACTGCTCGAGCTCCCAGATCTTCGCGGTCACAGGCGCCAGCGGCGGCACCGCCACGCCGGATCCTGGCAATAACTTCTCCGCACCGCTCGCCCTGCAGCCGCAGTCGGCGCCGCGAGTCTACGACTTCGTCAACGACATGCAGAACGTCACCTATTACGTGCAGGTCGTCACCGACGACGGCACGGCGACCGGTGTGAAAACGGGCGCGCTGATGCGTCGGGTGAACGGCACAACTGTCACGGTGCCCGATCAGGAGCTGATCCGCGGCGTGGAGCGACTGACCTTCCGCTACGGCGTGGAAGACACGAGTGGCGGCGTACGTTTCCTCACGGCCGACCAGGTCGATTCGCGCAACGACGGCGCGATTACCTGCCCGCCGACGGTCGCCAACAGCACGCTTACCACCACCGATCCGGGTTGCCTGTGGCGTGCCGTGAAGAGCATCGAAGTATCCATCCTGCTGTCCAGCCAGGTAACGATGCCGAACCTCACGCTTCCCGAAACGGCCTTCTTGTACACGCCAGATACCACCACGGGTACGCCCGCACCGGTTTACCCGACCGAAGCGAGCACCGCCAAACTGGCGATCCAGCCCTCGGCCCAGGGTTTCGACAACAACCGCCTTCGTCGCCAGCTCACCTCACTGGTGATGGTGCGTAACTACAACCCTTGATGCCATGCGTTACGGAGACACCATGAAACGTTCCCGCTTCCAGCACCTGCAGCGCGCCCCCCGGGCGCAGCGCGGCGCGGTGCTCATCGTCGCGCTTATCTTCCTGTTGCTGATCACTATCCTCGCCATGTCGTCGTCCGGCACGTCGCTGATGCAGTTGCGCCTGGTGGGTGGCCTGCGCAGTTCGCAGATGGCGGACTTCGGTGCGGAATCCGCCGTGCGCGGTGCCGAGTGGCGTTTGTGGACGGCGAGCATCAATACCCCGCTGGCTTGTACGTCGAACGGCCCTACCTGTTACATCTACGACGCCGCCACGCCGAATACCGTGGTGGATACGTTCCGCAATTCACCGGGCTGGGTGCCCGATGGAGGCACGACGTATTCAGCCGGAACGATGACGACGGCGAGCAGCGACAAGACCTTTAAGCTCACCCAGGACCCGGTGTACATGATCGAAGACCTCGGCATCGAAACGCCGCCGGGTATCGGTTCGCAGCACGAGTCCGGGCAGACGGCTCCCGGCACCGGCAACACCAGCGTCGACAGCCATATCTATCGCATTACCGCCCGCTCGACCGGCGCGAACGACAACACCGTTCGCGTGCTCGAGACGACGTTCGCGGCCAAGGCCAACTGAGAGACTCCGTCATGAGCGCATCCCATCGCCTGCTAACGCTCGCTACTGCCATGGTCCTCACCGGATTGGGCGGATTCTCGGGCCAGGCCGCCGCCACGGCGACCAACCTCAGTACCACGCCGCCCGACCTGACCACGTCGGTGGCGCCGAACATCGCCGTGACCTTCGATGACTCCGGCTCCATGCAGAGTTATTACATGGGTGACAACCGGCCTTTCGACCAGAAGGGATGGGATTTCACGGCGCCCTGGGCATGCGCGGGCGTCATCGATCCGCGCATCACGGACACCACGAACAATGCATCGAAGGCGATGAACGGTGTGTACTACAACCCGAACATCGTCTATACGACTGCGGTGAATGCCGACGGCACGCCGTTTCCCCAGGCAGGCCATCAAACGCCGACGAGCGCCCTGGACATGGGCTACGTGTGGATGAACGGCATCGACATCAATCGCCCCAATAATGCCGTCGGGCCGGGAACGCCAGCGGTTCTAAGCAACCGAAACAGCAATGCGGACTATAAAGACTCGCGAGTCAGCATTCTTAATGGCACCACGAGCACGGACAAGAACGGCAAAGTCACGAATATGCGCTGGGCTTGCACGAGCACCCAGTCCAACCCGTTCACAGGCAACCTGACCGACCCGGCTTCCGGAACGAAACCGAATGGCGGGCCTTACTACTACCGTCTAAAGTCGGGTGTGAACATCACAAACAGTGACGGGTCGGTCAATACCACCACGCTCTATACGGCGACCAACTGGGAGGCGGTGTCGGTTCCAGCTTCTCAGTACCAGAACTTCGCTAACTGGTTCTCGTATTACCGCACCCGTAACATGATGACGCGCACGGCGTTGTCGCAGGCCTTTTCGAAGATCGGTAACTCGGTCCGCATCGCCTGGCAGAACATGGCCAACGCGACGGGCACAGGCACGGACTACGACGTACAGTTCGGCAGCACGGCCGTACTGCAGGACATCGGCGACCTCAATTCCACCGTGCGCGCCAACTTCTACAAGTGGCTTCTCCAGGTGGTCGGCGGCAATAGCACGCCCTCACGCGGCGCGACGATCCGTGCCAGCGAGATCTTCCGCCAGCCACTCTCGAAGGCGGCGGATGACCCCAYGGTTAAGGCGAAAGATCCCTACTGGAACGGCCTGACCACGTCCGATTCCGCCGATCTGGTCTGCCGCAAGAACTTCCACATGCTGGTGACGGACGGTTACTGGAACGATGATGTCAAGAATGGCGTCGTCCAGGACCCGGCACTTCCGAAGACAGGGGCGAATACTGCGGCGGCCATGAGTGCCACCACGAATATTTCCCAGGTCGCGCAGACTCTGCCGGACGGGCGGAGCTATTCGCCGACGGCCAGCTTCTCGAAGATCTACGGCAACGTCGCCGGCACCGTCTACGCATCGTCGATGGCCAACATCGCCTGGTACTACTGGGCCACCGACCTCCAGCCCGGCCTGAACAATGGCGTGAAGCCGTACTGGAAGGACGTGTCCGCTACCACGACGGTTGACCTGACCAATCCTGGCGCGAACGATACGGTCTACTGGAATCCGGTGAACGATCCCGCCACGTGGCAGCACGTGTCGCAGTTCTTCGTCACGCTCGGCGTGGCCGGCACCCTGCAGTATCCGGGTGACTACCCGGCTCTGATGGCGGGGACGAAGCAGTGGCCGCGTCCGGTCAACAACGCGCCCGAAGGTGTCGACGATACGTGGCATGCCGCCGTCAACAGTCGCGGCGGTTTCTTCAACGCCTCGGATCCGGCCACCCTGGTCAGCAGCCTGGTCAACATCATCAACTCGGTGATCGCCGCCTCGTCGAGCGCGGTCTCCCCGGCCCTGAGTAGTGGCGTTCTTGGCCCGAATGCGATGACCTACGTGCCCAACTTCTCGTCCGTCGACTGGACAGGTACGTTGACGGCTTCTCCGATCACCGCAACCGGTGGTCTCGGCACGGCCGATTGGGAAGCCGCGGGTTTGCTTTCCAAGCGCACCGACCGGGTCATCGTGACCAGTGCAGGTCCGGGTGAAGGTAACGGTGTGGAGTTCCTCTACAGCAACCTGACGACCAGCCAGAAGCAGATCATGGATTCGAGCGATGGCAGTGGCGGCACGACGCCAACCGACGGGAAAGGTACCAATCGCGTCGACTGGCTCCGCGGCTCCACGACGGACGAAGGTGCCCTCCTGCGCACGCGCAGCAAGTTGCTCGGCGCCGTCGTCAATGYCCAGCCGGTGTATGTCGCTTATCCGTCCAGCGGCTATCGCGACTTCTTTCCGCCCAATGGCACGACCACCGCGCCAGAAACCCTGGCCTACAGCGGCACAACGCCGGACCCTTCCAAGAGTTATTCGGCATTCGTGGCCGCCAATCTGAATCGAATGCCCACGCTCTATGTGGCGGCGAACGACGGCATGCTCCACGCCTTCGACGCCCAGGCCAAGGCAAACTCCTCGACGGCCGGCCGGGAACTCTGGTCGTACGTCCCGGACGCGGTGTATCGCAAGCTCTGGTTCTTCTCGCAGAAGGACAATTTCCAGTACCGTCCGACGGTGGACTCCACGCCGATTTATCGTGATGTGTATTTCAGCGCTAACAGCTCCAAGTCATCCGTTGGCTGGCACACCATTTTGGTCGGCGGCCTGCGTTATGGCGGCCGTGGCATCTATGCGCTCGACATCACCAAGTCGGGTGTGACCGACGCGGCGACCGCATCCAAGAAGGTGCTCTGGGAGTTCAACGCCAATTCCATCGACAGTTCCAATAACAAGGTCGGTGCCAATCTGGGCTACACCTTCGGACAGCCGAATATCGGACGCCTGGCCAATGGCAAGTGGGTCGTGCTGGTACCGGCGGGCTACTTCCCGACCGACAGCCTCGATCCCGAATACGGCGCGGCGGCGGCAGCCAGCACCAACAGCTCGCTGTTCATCCTGGATGCGCAGACCGGCGCGGTGATCAAGGAGCTCAAGACGCCGACAAGCTATGGCGGCGTGACCATCGCGAGCTATGGCCTTTCCTCGCCGGTGCTCGGCGACTACGACAACGACCAGATCGACGACGTCGCCTTCGCTGGCGATCTGGTCGGTAATCTGTGGCGCTTCAACCTGAAGGACCTGAACACGGTCGATCTCCTGTTCAGCCCGAAAACGCCCACGGCGCAGCCGATCACGGTGATGCCGCGCCTGTTCCCGGACCCGACGTCGCAGAACTTCATCGTCGTGTTCGGCACGGGCAAGTTCATCGGCGACGACGATCGCACGACGACGGGTGCAATAACTCAATCCGTTTACGGCATCCGCGATCTCGGGCAAACCAACAAGACGGGCCTGCCGTGGACAGTCGACAAACTCGTCGTGCAGACACTCAACCAGACCACGAGCGGCATACGAGGCCTTACGACCAACCCGGCCCCGACGACCGCCAAACCGGGCGGTTGGTACTTCGACTTGGTGTCGCTCGGCGAGAAGGTGGTGGTTACGCCGACGGCGCTGTTCAATACCAACCGCGCGATCATCACGACGCTGATCCCGACCACGCCCGATCCGTGTAACCCGGGCCGTGCGGGTGCCATCATGGTGGTCGATTCGTCGACCGGTGGCGCCGGTGCGGGTGTGAGCGGTGGTGGCGCCTAMGGGTCAGGCTCGCCATATACCGTCGCTGGTTCACGCGTCGACAACCCTCCGGCATCCGGTGGCCTGCCGGCGGCAACGGGGCTCGGCGGTGGCAGTGTCATCGTGCCGGGTGTGACGGTGTCGGGCAGCGGCGGGTCCGCATTCTCGGTAGGTTCGCCGATCTGGCGCCGCCGTTCCTGGAGGACTCTCAATGATCAGTAACATTCGCCGGACGCGCGGCTTCACCATGCTCGAGCTGATGATCGTCGTGCTCGTCATGGGCATCCTCGCCACCATCGCGATCACTTCGTACGGTCGCTATGCCTACCGGGCTCGTCGCGCCGATGGCCAGGAGCTGCTCATGCGCGTGGCCAACGCGCAGGAGCGCTACTACGCCACGTTCAACAAGTATGGCGACGATCCGGTCACCGGTGACCTGAAGCTCGGCAGCGCGACCTCCGAGAAAGGCTATTACACCGTGACGATCACCAAGACGGACCTGACCAAGGACTACACGGCCACGGCCGTGCGCGTGGCGGGTAATTCACAGGCTAAGGACGTCTGCGGGGATCTCAGCATCAACTCGCAAGGCGTGAAGCTGCCGGCTGCCACCGACACAGCGAAGAACAGCAACGGGCGCTGCTGGTGATGGTCCGCACAGGGGGAACGGAGATGGGTAAGCGCGCGCGCATGGCGGGCTTGTCGATGGTCGAGCTGATGGTGACGGTTCTTGTCCTCGCCATGCTCATGGCTATCGCCGTCCCGAGTTTTCGTGCGGTGATGAACCGCGGCAACGTCGCCTCGGCGGTGAACTCGCTCAGCGCGGACATGCAGTTCGCCCGCGGGGCGGCGTCGAGCCAGCATCGTTTCGTGTCGATCTGCCGCAGCCTTACCGGCACGCAGTGCGACATTCCGACCGGTTCGACCCACGACTACGACGTGGGCTGGATCGTGTACTCGTATGACGTGAGTGCAGGGGGTGCCGACCAGAGCTACACGGCCGGCTCATCGAACATGACCATCCTGCGGTACACCCCGCAGCTTCGGGGCGTATCGGTCCGCGCGACGGATGCGAATGTCTTCACGTTCAACCAGACAGGCGAGTTCGTGGCATCCGCAGGTCGCACCGGGCTGAATTTCGTCGCGTGCCCGCGGAAGACGGTGAACGACACGTCCGACACGCTGGGCACGAATGAGGCCGGGATGCAGGGTTCCTTGCTGGTGCTCCGCCAGTCAGGATCGCTGACGGTCACGCCCCTGCCGCTGACCTCGTCATGCCTGCTCTGATCAGCAGGCATTGACGGGAGCGGCCTTCCACCTTAAAATTCCGCGCTCGATGGGCGGTTAGCTCAGCGGTAGAGCACTGCCTTCACACGGCAGGTGTCACAAGTTCGATCCTTGTACCGCCCACCAATGTTTGAACAAAGCCCGGCCTAAAGCCGGGTTTTCGTTTTTAAGGTCCAGGCAAGGTCCCACCAGTACAATGCGCCGGCTGACTCACCGGATACCGCCATGCACGAAGCCCTTGCGAACCTTCACCTGTTGGTCCTGACCCCGTGGAAGATCATCGGCCTGGTCGGCACGTTATTGTTCACGGCGCGCTGGTTCGTCCAGTTCTACGCCACGAAGAAGAACAAGAAGGTCACGGTGCCGATGTCGTTCTGGTACCTGTCGATCAGCGGCAGCGTGCTCACGCTGGCGTACTTCATCTGGGGCAAGAACGACTCGGTGGGCATCATCCAGACGGCCTTTCCGATGATCGTGTCGTTCTACAACGTCTTCGCCCACCTGAAGCATCGCAACGCCGAGGAAGAGATCAAGCCCGGCGGTCCCGAAGAGACGTGATCGACCCGGGACCTCGTCAGTCCGGGTCGTAGTCCAGATAGGGTGCCAGCCAGCGCTCGGCCTCGGTCCGGTCCCAGCCCTTGCGCTTGGCATAGTCCTCGACCTGTTCCCGGCCAAGACGGCCGACCACGAAGTACTGACTGTCCGGGTGCGAGAAGTACCAGCCCGATACTGCCGCCGTGGGATACATGGCGAAGCTGTCGGTCAGTTGCACCGTGGTGTGCGCCGTCGCATCCAGCAGTTCGAACAGCGTGCCTTTCTCGGTGTGCTCGGGACAGGCCGGGTAACCCGGGGCAGGACGAATGCCGCGATAGCCCTCGGCGATCAGCGTGTCGTTGTCGAGCGCTTCGTCCGGTTGATAGCCCCAGAACTCCTTGCGCACGCGTTCGTGCAGGCGCTCGGCGAAGGCTTCGGCGAGGCGGTCGGCGAGTGCCTTGAGCAGGATGGATGAGTAATCGTCGTGGCCGGCCTCGAAGCGGGCCACGTGCTCGTCGATGCCGATGCCGGCGGTGACGGCGAAGCCGCCGATCCAGTCCTGCACTCCACTGTCCTTCGGCGCGACGAAATCCGACAGACAGAAGTCCGGACGTTCCACAGGCTTGTCCACCTGCTGGCGCAGGTGTCGAAGCGTCGCCACGGGCTTGCGCTTCGTCGTTCCCGTCTCGGTGTAGACCTCGATATCGTCGCCGCTCTGCGCGGCCGGCCAGAAGCCGATCACGCCCTTCGCGGTCAGCCACTTCTCGGCAATGAGCTTGTCGAGCATGGCCTGGGCGTCGTTGTAGAGCTCGGTAGCCTGCGCGCCAACCACGTCATCAGTGAGGATGGCCGGAAACTTGCCCGCCAGCTCCCAGGCGTTGAAGAACGGCGACCAATCGATATAGGTGCGCAGTTCGGCGAGATCGTAGTCGTCGAACGCGGTGATGCCGGGCGTCTTCGGTGTCGGCGGTACATAGGCCTGCCAGTCGCCGACGAAGCGCTGAGCGCGGGCCTTGGCCAGCGTCACCAGCTGCTTGCCTGTGCCGCGGCCCTTATGGCGCTCGCGCACTTCGGCATAGTCGGCGCGGACCTTGATCATGAACTCCTCGACCAGATCCTTGCTGACCAGCGACTGCGCCACGCCGACGGCGCGCGAAGCGTCCTTCACCCACACGGTGGGCGACTTGTAGTGCGGCTCGATGCGCAGCGCGGTATGCGCGCGCGACGTCGTCGCACCGCCGATCATCAACGGCACGTGGAAGTTCTGGCGCTGCATCTCACGCGCCACCTGGCTCATCTCTTCTAGTGACGGCGTAATGAGACCGGAGAGGCCGATGATGTCGGCACCGACTTCGCGCGCGGTGTCGAGGATCTTCTGCGTCGGCACCATGACACCGAGGTCGAACACCTCGAAGTTGTTGCACTGGAGCACCACGCCGACGATGTTCTTGCCGATGTCGTGGACGTCACCCTTGACGGTAGCCAGCACGATCTTGCCGTTGTTCTTCGCGCTGTCACCGGAGATCCGCTTTTCTTCCTCGATGAAGGGAATCAGGTGAGCCACGGCTTTCTTCATGACGCGCGCGGACTTCACCACCTGCGGCAGGAACATCTTGCCGGCGCCGAAGAGGTCGCCGACGATGTTCATGCCGGACATCAACGGGCCTTCGATCACGTCGAGCGGACGCGTGGAGATCAGTCGCAGTTCTTCGGTATCTTCGACGACGAACTGGTCGATGCCGTGTACCAGCGCATGGCTCAGGCGATCGATCACCGGCTTTTCGCGCCAGGCCGCCGTCTCGACAGCGACCTCAGCCTTGCCGCCCTTGTACTTGTCGGCGATATCGAGGAGCCGCTCCGTGCCGTCGGCGCGGCGGTTGAGCACCACGTCCTCGACGCGCTCGCGCAGTTCCTCGGGAAGATCGTCGTAGATCGAGAGGCCACCGGCATTGACGATGCCCATGTCCATGCCCGCGGCGATCGCGTGGTAGAGGAACACGGAGTGGATCGCTTCGCGCACGGGATTGTTGCCGCGGAACGAGAACGAGACGTTGGAGACGCCGCCGGAAATATGCGACGACGGGAAACGCTTCTTGAGCTCGCGGGTGGCTTCGATGAAGTCCACGGCGTAGTTGTTGTGTTCCTCGATACCCGTCGCGATGGCGAAGATATTCGGGTCGAAGATGATGTCTTCGGGGGGGAAATCCGCCTCGTTGACCAGGAGCTCATAGGCGCGCGAGCAGATCTCGATCTTGCGCTCCTTCGTATCCGCCTGGCCCACTTCATCGAAGGCCATCACGACCACGGCGGCACCGTACTGGCGCACCTTGCGCGCGTGCTGCAGGAACAGGGCCTCGCCTTCCTTCATGGAAAWGGAGTTGACGATGCCCTTGCCCTGCATGCAACGCAGGCCGGCTTCGATCACGCTCCACTTGGAGGAGTCGACCATGATCGGCACGCGCGCGATGTCCGGCTCGGAGGAGATCAGGTTGACGAAGCGCGTCATCGCCGCTTCGGAATCGATCAGGCCCTCGTCCATGTTGATGTCAATGATCTGCGCGCCACTCTCTACCTGCTGGCGCGCGACATCCACCGCCTCTTCGTAGCGGCCTTCCTTGATGAGTTTGCGGAACTGCGCCGAACCGGTGACGTTGGTGCGCTCGCCGACGTTGATGAAATTGAGGTCGGGCGTGAGGATCAGCGGCTCGAGGCCGGACAGGCGGGTATGGCGAAGAGTAGTCATGCGGCTTGCGAGGCGTCCAGGCGTACGCGCGGCGGGTAGGGCGCCACGGCGGCGGCGATCGCCGCGATATGGGCAGGCGTGGTGCCACAACAACCGCCGACGATATTGAGCAGGCCTTCGGCGGCGAAGCTCTCGATGGTCGATGCCATGGCCTCCGGCGTCTCGTCGTACTCACCGAAGGCGTTCGGCAGTCCGGCGTTCGGATGCGTGCTGACCGCGCTGCCGGCGATGCGGGAGAGCATCTGCACGTGCGGGCGAAGGTCTTCCGCGCCGAGCGCGCAGTTGAGGCCTACCGACAACGGTCGGATGTGTTCCACCGAATAGAAGAAGGCTTCGGCGGTCTGGCCGGACAGGGTGCGTCCCGAGCGATCGGTGATCGTGCCGGAGATCATCACCGGCACACGTGCGCCGAGTTCGTCGAACAACTCGGTGAGTGCAAACAGCGCGGCCTTGGCATTGAGCGTATCGAAGATGGTCTCGACCATGATCGTGTCGGCGCCGCCTTCGATCAGCGCGCGCGCCGACTCGACATAGTTGGCGGTGAGCGCTTCGAAGCTGATGTTGCGGAAGCCCGGATCGTTCACGTCCGGCGAAATCGATGCGGTGCGGCTGGTGGGGCCGAGCACGCCGATGACGAAGCGCGGCCGGTCCGGCGTCAGCGCGGTCATGGCATCGCAGGCTTCGCGCGCGATGCGGGCGCCCTCGCGGTTGAGCTCAGGGACCAGGTGCTCGAGGTGGTAGTCGGCCTGGCTCACGCGCGTGGCGTTGAAGGTATTGGTTTCGACGAAGTCCGCGCCGGCTTCGAGATAGGCCATGTGCACGCCGCGGATGATCTCCGGCTGGGTCAGCAACAGGAGATCGTTGTTGCCTTTGAGGTCGCACTCGCCGGGGTGGTCGTGGCTGTGTTCGTGGCGGCTGTCGAGGCCACCGGAAAAGCGCTCGCCACGGTAGCCGGATTCATCCAGCTGGTGGCCTTGCAACATGGTGCCCATGCCGCCGTCCAGAATCATGATCCGTTCGGACAGAGCCTTCTCGATAAGGGCGACGCGGTCGGGGTGGAGCCAGGGTAGGGTGCTCATCGGCGGTCTCCGGTCAGGGCTTGCGTGCGAGCAGGCTGATCACTTCGAAATGCGGCGCGCGGCGCTCGCGGCTGAGGCGTTCGCAGCTGACCACGTCGAGGCCAGCCGCCGTCGCCATGGCGACCAGGCCCTCGCAGGTGAAGCCGAGGTTGCGATGGTCGAACGGCTCGATCACGGCGCGGTGCTCGTGCTCGCCCAGGGTCGACACGAGAAGTCGTCCGCCCGGCTTGAGGACGCGCGTCACCTCGGCAAAGACGGCCTCGGGCCGCTCCGCATAAGTAAGGGCGTGGAGCAGCAGGACAAGATCGAAACGATTGTCTTCCAGGTCGAGAGCGTGCATGTCGCCCGTACGCACGTCCACATTGGTGAAGCTGGCCAGGCGCAAGCGGGCGGCATCCACCACGCGCTCCGAACTGTCGACGCAGACGATGGAATGGGCGTGCGGCGCGAGCAGCTCCGCGGTGACGCCATCGCCGGAAGCGATGTCCAGTACGTCGCCGGTGGCGAGCAGCTGGAGCAGGGAGCGGGCGAGGGTTTCCCAGGTGCGGCCGGGTGAGTAGTGGCGCTCCATGTCGCCCGCGACGGTATCGGCCCAGCCTTCGGTGCGCGCCCGCTGGGCGAGGACGGCTGGAAGGCGCTCTGCATCCTCGCGGAGCAGGGCGTCGCTCAGGGTGTCGCGCAGGGAGGCGACGAGGGCGGCCAGGGTAGGATCGGCCTCCGCGTTGGCCCGATAATAGGCGGACACGCCGGCCCGGCGGTCGCGTACCAGCTCGGCTTCCTTGAGCTTGGCCAGGTGGGTGGACACGCGTGGCTGGGCCAGGTGCAGCACGGAGGCCAGTTCGGCCACAGTCAACTCCTCGCGATCCAGCAGGGCGAGCAAGCGGACCCGCGTGGGGTCGGCCAGCAGGCGAAGCACGGTGGAGGCCGTCGACAAATCCATGCCGAATCCTTTTATCGCGATAGAGAGATACATAAGGATGGGGCCGCGCCGCGCCAGCGTCAAGGCCGATGTTGCAGTGCATGGAGGCAATGGCTCGAACGGCCGTTAGAATGGGCGGCTTGTCTCTACCCCAAGACTTGCCGACCGTCAGGGCCGGCCCGAGGAATGCTCATGGATTTCCGTTTTACCGACGACCAACTGTCGATCCAGTCCATCGCGCGCGACTTCGCCCAGAAGCGCATCGTCCCTGTCGCCGCCGAACACGACGCGAAGGGTGAATTCCCGCTGGAGAACATCCAGGAAATGGGTCAGCTGGGCCTGATGGGCATCGAAGTGCCTGAAGAGTACGGCGGCGCAGGCATGGATCCGGTGGCCTACGTGCTGGCCATGGTCGAGATCGCCGCGGCCGATGCCGCCACCTCGACCATCATGTCGGTGAACAACTCGTTGTTCTGCAACGGCATCCTGAAGAACGGCACCGAAGAGCAGAAGCAGAAGTACGTGCGCGCCATCGCTTCGGGCGAAGCCATCGGCGCCTACGCGCTCACCGAGCCGCAATCGGGCTCCGATGCGTCGAACATGCACACCCGCGCCGTGAAAAACGCCGAGGGTGACTGGGTGATCAACGGCAAGAAGAGCTGGATCACCTCCGGCCCGGTGGCCCGCTACATCGTCCTGTTCGCCGTGACGACGCCGGGGATGGGTGCCCGTGGGGTGTCGGCCTTCATCATCGACACCAAGCGCCCGGGCTTCATGGCCGGCAAGACCGAGCCGAAGCTCGGCATCCGCGCCTCGGCCACCTGCGAAATCGAGTTCCACGACTACGTGTGCCCGGCCGACGACATGCTCGGCGCCGAAGGCAAGGGTTTCGGTATCGCCATGGGCGTGCTCGACGCCGGCCGTATCGGTATTGCCTCGCAGGCCATCGGTATCGCCCGCGCCGCGTACGAAGCCACCCTGGTCTGGTCGCGCGATCGCAAGGCCTTCGGCCACCCGATCGGTACGTTCCAGATGACCCAGTCGAAGATCGCCGACATGAAGTGCAAGCTGGATTCGGCGCTCTTGCTGACCCTGCGTGCGGCATGGACCAAGGCTCAGGTCGAGAAGACCGGCGGGCGTTTCGGCACCGAGGCTTCGATGGCCAAGCTGGTCGCGTCGGAAGCCGCCATGTGGATTACCCATCAGGCCGTGCAGATTCACGGCGGCATGGGTTACTCGAAGGAAATGCCGCTGGAGCGTTACTTCCGCGATGCGAAGATCACGGAGATCTACGAGGGTACGAGCGAGATCCAGCGTCTGGTGATTGCGCGTGCGGAGACGGGGTTGCGCTGAGGCGCGTCTAGCTACCTCTGGCTAAGCACACGAAAACCCCGGTATCGCCGGGGTTTTTTTATGGATTAGGCGGCAGCGACTGAGAGTTTGCGGGCTTCCGGCATGAGCGCTTCGAGACTGGGACCGTTGCCGGTTATCAGCGCGACGGCGTACGGCGCCATCTCCGGCATGTCGCTTAAGTCGAGAAAGTTATCCTCCATGGCGGCGACTCTTGCGATCATTTCTGGTAGCAAGCGTTCAATGCTGTCGAAGGGACCGCCGGCAAGCTCGCGCTCTCGGGCTTCAGCCATGAGGCGTCCTAGCAAGTTGCCAGGCCCTGTGCTGAGCCAAAGGGCGTCCGGAGGGGTTTCAGGGCTGTCGCTGAAATCGATGGGACGGCCTACAAGCGCATTGAGTTCCGCGATTTGCTCGGCTGTAGGCTGAGCATCAGGATCCAGCGTGAAAGTGACGATTTTTCCAGTATCCAAGTGATTCATTGCGGGTTGCCTCTCGGGCTGAGATAAGACGAATGGTCCGGCCGCGCCATGTGTACACGATGAAGAGCAATCTGTCGGCGGCGAGGGCGACAATACGAGACCGTTCTTCGTCGCCGCCGTCGCGACGTGGGATCTGGCGGTAGTAAGGATCGGAGAAGGCGAGGCAGGCGTTGTCAAAGGAGACGCCGTGTTTCGATATGTTCGAGCGGGCTTTCGCGGCATGCCATTCGA
>NZ_JBFUIT010000034.1:0-22497 GCF_056401735.1 Luteibacter sp. P4_D7_3 | reverse complement strand
GTCTTCCGCTGGACGACATCCACGAGGTGCTTGCCGCGGTGGAAAGCGGTATCGCGGACGCTGCCGTGGGTATGGACGTCGCATACCACCCCATCGTGCGCCGCGACTACGCCTCCAGCCTGCGCGTCGCCGGCGATGTGCCCGACATGCCGGTGACTGTCAGGGTGGTCGTGCAGCGCGACGAACCGGAACTGATCGACATGCTCGACAGGGGCATGCGCCGCATCACCGCCGACGAGAACGAGGCGGTGATCGAGCGCTGGCTGGAGACGGCATACCTGCGCGCACCGACCCTGTCGCAGGTCGTGTCGGTGTACCARGGAGAGATCGCGTTGGGTGGCTGCCTTGTCCTGGTGTTGATGTTCGCCTTGTGGCAGTTGCGCCGGGCGCAGCTCGCATCACAGCGTGGCGAGCAACAGAAGACCATGCTGCTCGCGGTGATGAGCCACGAGGTGCGCAATGCGGTCAATGCCGTCGTCTCATCGATCGACCTGATGGCCCGGCAGCCACTGGAGGGGCCGCAGCGAGACCTCATGGCGATAGCGCAGTCGAGTAGCCGCAATCTGCGCACGCTGCTGAAGAGCGCACTCGACTACACCCGATCCGAGGTGCAGGGCTTCACGCCCGATCTCGTGTCCTGCGATGCGTTGGCCGTGGCGCGGCAGGTCATCGAGTCGCAGCGCACGGCGATCGAGGCGAAGGATCTCCATATGCGCCTCGACCTCCCCATGGGGCCGCTGCCCTGGTTACTCCTCGACGAGACCCGGCTGCGCCAGGTCCTGGAGAACTTGCTCGCGAATGCCGTGAAGTACACGCAGCAAGGGCATGTGGGCATCGCACTTTGGCAAGGCACGGAAGAGACGGCCGACAGCGTGCGGCGGTTGGTCATCGAAGTCTTCGACACCGGTATCGGTGTGCCGGTCGACCGGCAGCGCGAGCTGTTCCGCGCGTTCGCCCAGTCGAATGGACCGCTCGATACACGGCTCGGCGGCACGGGCCTGGGCCTGGCGATCTGTCGCGATATCGTCACGCACCTGGGTGGACGGCTCGACCTCACCAGCGAAGTGGGCGTCGGCACGGCCGTGCGCATCGAATTGCCGACCAGTCTCGTGCCTGCCGTCACGACGGTTACCGACGACGACCCGCTCGATGTGGCGAAGGACGAGCCCTTCGGCACGGTGCTTCTGGTCGAGGATCACCCGGCGAATCGCCAGATCATCGCGGCGCAGCTCAAGTTCATCGGCTATGCGACGCATGCGGTGGATCACGGGCAGGCAGCGATCGACGTATTCGAGGCGGGACGCTACGTCGGCGTCTTGCTCGACTGTGAGCTACCTGACATGCAGGGATACGATATCGCCGCCGAGTTGCGCGCTCGCGAGCGGTCGGCTGGCGGGCCTCGCACACGGTTCATCGCCATCTCGGCCAATCACGGCGAGGCCCACATAAGGCGCTGTGAAGAAAGCGGCATCGATACCGTGCTGGGTAAGCCGCTCTCGCTTGAAGGGCTGAAGGCCGCTCTTGTGGCACCGCGCACGGAGTCGGAGATCGATGCGACCTTCATCAAGGAGTGTCTCAAGGATCTCGCCGCCATCCGTGCCGCGGTAGCGGCGACTGACCTCACTAGCGCGGCCCATTTCGCGCACCGTCTCAAGGGCGGCGCGCTAGTCTGGGGCGCGACCTCCATCGTGACGGACATCGATCGCATCGAGCGGGCACTCGCCGGAGATCCTGTGGACGGCAGGCTTGTCGGGCAGCTTCTTGATGCGATTGCCGCACGACTCTGACTGGCGACAACAGCATTTTTGGACGAAACCTGCGCGGTTTGCCATCACGTGCTTCAAGCTCGCGCGAACGCAAGCTTGTACGATGTCTGTCATCATCGCATCGATATATCGCGACGCCCTTTAAACGTGCGATGGCGTACCAATGTCTGTCTGACTTTCCTTCGTCCCAACGTAACGGAGTCTACCGATGGCAAAMATCAACGCATCCGCGAGCGGCACGTTCAAGATCGGCGGCGATCTCGAGGTCAATCGACTCGGCTTCGGCGCCATGCGCATCACCGGAAAGGGAATCTGGGGTGATCCGGCCAACCCCAAGGCCGCCCGCGAAACCCTGGCGAAGCTGCCCGAGCTCGGCGTCAACCTGATCGACACGGCCGACAGCTATGGTCCTTACGTCAGTGAGGATCTGATCCGGGAAGTCCTGCATCCCTACAAGGGCCTCGTGATTGCGACCAAGGGCGGACTGACCCGCCACGGTCCTGACATCTGGGCTCCGCTCGGCCGTCCCGAGTACCTGCGCCAGTGCGTGCTGATGAGCCTGCGTCGCCTCGGCGTGGAACGTATCGACCTCTGGCAGCTGCATCGTGTCGACGAGAAGGTGCCGCAGGACGAGCAGTTCGGCGTCATCCGCGACATGCAGAACGAGGGCCTGATTCGCCACGTGGGTCTTTCCGAGGTCAACGTCGGCCAGATCGAAGCGGCATCGAAGTTCTTCAAGGTCGCGACCGTGCAGAACCTCTACAACCTCGGCAACCGCCAGAGCGAGGCCGTGGTCGACTACGCGGATAAGCACAACATCGGCTTCATCCCCTGGTTCCCGCTTGCCGCCGGCGAGYTGGCGAAGGAGGGGTCGGTCTTGTCGAAGATTGCCAAGAAGCTGAACGCTACCGACGGCCAAGTCGCCCTGGCATGGTTGCTCAAGCGTTCGCCGGTGATCCTGCCTATCCCGGGCACGGGTAGCCCCGACCACCTCGAAGAGAACGTCAAGGGTGCATCCCTGAAGCTGTCACAGGAAGACTTCGAAGCCCTGGAGCACGCGGTCAAATAATCGCGGAACGGCTGGCCCGCGCCTCATAGAGGCGCTGGTCGGCACGACTCAACGCCGCATCCAACGGGGTGCCGGCTAGCTTCATCGCTGCGCCCAGCGTAAAGCCGATCGGCGCGGATTGCGCATCGTCACGCAGACGGGCGCTGACCTCGGCGAGTTGCCGGTCATCGGCGCTACGCAATACCACCAGGAACTCGTCACCCCCCAGGCGAACCACGGCGTCTTCATCGCGCACGCGTGCCCGGAGAAACGTCGCCATATCGACCAGCACGTCGTCGCCTCGCTGGTGGCCGTAGGTATCGTTGACAGCCTTGAAGTGGTCGAGGTCCACGGTGATGCAGCCGAGCGTTTCGTCACGCGTCATGTCACCGAGCTGACCCAGATAGCGACGGTTGAAGCAATGGGTGAGGGGATCGCTTAGCGACCACTCACGGAGTTGTCGTTCCTGCCGATGCTGCTCGGTGATGTCCTGCGCGTGACCGAGGACGTAGCGCTCTTCGTCGTCCTCATCGAGCACGTTGTGATAAGCCCAGATCCGTAACTCACCGTTGGCCGCGCGCAGTTCGAGGCGACCCGAGTCGCTGCCTTCGTCGATGATCCGGCGTAGATAGGCGTTGAACGCGGGGACCATTTCGGGGCGCATGAATTCGGCGAGCGACCTGCCCATCAGGCTGTTGATCGGGTATCCCAGTGACTTGGCTGCCGCGGGATTGACCGAGAGAAGGACGCCGTCGAGGTCGTGCGTGCAGATCAGGCCGAGGCTGTAGTGAAACAGCTGGCGGAAACGACGCTCGCTGGCTTCCAGTGAGGTGACCGCGCGCCGGCGGTGCATTTCCCATTCCTGTGCGGTGCGCCTGAGATCGCGTTCCAGGGTGACCTCGCGGGCAAGTGCGGCGTTGCGTTCGACGGCTGTCGCGCGCTGTTCCAACGCCATCCCTACGAGACCGGCCAGGGTGGCTAGGATGTCCCGCTGGGTCGGTGTCAGCTCCCGGGGGACATGGTCGATGACGCAGAGCGTGCCCATGCCGGAGCCGCCCTCCATGG
The DNA here is from genome assembly GCF_056401735.1 of Luteibacter sp. P4_D7_3. NCBI lineage: Bacteria > Pseudomonadati > Pseudomonadota > Gammaproteobacteria > Lysobacterales > Rhodanobacteraceae > Luteibacter > Luteibacter sp. P4_D7_3. Next base: position 18,618 of record NZ_JBFUIT010000034.1, on the reverse strand, counting down.
CGATCGGCATACCTGCATAGAATCGGATGTTGGGATCCGCTTCGACCAAGGGGTTATCGGCAAAGCGATGGTCTTTGCGGGTATCGCGCACTTCGAACAGGGTGCTGCCGTGGATCGCATGGGCGCAGAAAGAAATGTCGCGGGGCGTCTCGGTCGTTCCGTCCAGGCCCACCTGGGCCTTGAACCACTGGCGGTCATGATCGATCAGGCTGACCAGGGCGATCGGCGATCCCGTCACCAGGGAGGCTACCCGCACGATACCGTCGAAAAAGGGCTCCGGCGCCGTGTCCAGCACCGCAAGGCCGCGCAGTCGCTCGAGGCGGCGCACTTCGTCGTCGGGTAAGGGCGCGGCTAGCATCGCGGCTCCTGGAGTGGGGACAGCGGAACGTAGCGGCTCGACAGCCTGCCGGACGTGATCCACGTCACTATCCGGAGGACGGGTCGATTGGCATTGCCATGGTTATAGCGGCTTGCGCGGGTTTTTGCGTGAATCCTTGGGAATCCGTGCAGGCTCGTAACTCAGGAGCCTGTGGGTTCGGTCGGAGGTGGAGGAAGCATCTTGTGCGTCCAGAGCGCGGGGCGGTCCGCTGGTCGGCTGCCGGTCTTCACCCGGTCGGCGAACTGAAACGCCCGAAGTTCTGAATCGAGAAGGTGCTCACGCGTCCAGTCTGCGTGCCGCTTAAGGTGTTCGGTGACAGCTCGATCCCCTGGCGAACCGTCAGGCGGTCTGGATGGAATGACAAGGCCGATGCGTACCGCCGGAAAATCGGTCTTCATCATTCGGAGGGCCGGTGACAAGTCCGAGTCGTTTGAAACGATGCCGCCGGATCTTGCACGTGCAGGACGTGCCGAAGCAACGCGCCTACGTCGAGCCATTTGAATGAGGTTCCTCGAAGGCAGCCGTAAAAAAGGTTGTATCCGTCAACATACGCGATCGTTCGCAATCCCTTGCTCCAAATTCCAAAGCTCCAAATGAAAACACCGGCACGATGGCCGGTGTTTTCGCCCTGAGCGCGGTTGCGAACTGAATCGGCCGAGCAAAGGGTGAGTCGTGCGGTAGATACTGCGGTACGTCGGCGCCCCTCGTCAATGCTGCCAGTCGCTGCCCAAAAGTAAGATCTCGCTTCAGTCGATGTAGGGCAGCGCCGCCCTCTATATGGCTGGCGTGTTCGCGGTCGTCCCTTTTAATGGAGCTTTACGGGTGGCAGCGTTGTATTTCGTAGCCAGTCGGCCAGCCATAGCGCGGTAGCCCGCGGCCAGCCATGAAGCGTGGCGCGGTGCAGTTGCTGCAGCGATACGTAGAGCATCTTCGCCACCCAGCCCCGCATGGGGATGATCGACCGGCCCTTGGGCCCCGAAGGTAGTTCGCCCGTAGCCTGACGGGACCCGAGCGACACCAGCGTGCCCTTGGAGTGGTAGACGAAGGGCGCGACGTTCTCACCGCGCAGGGCGCGGGGCAGGGCACGTGCCAGGTAGGTCGCCTGCTGGTGGGCCGCCTGTGCGGTGGGTGGGACGCTGGGGCCGCCGGGAGCCGTGGTGGCGAACGCACAATCGCCCATGGCATAGATGTCAGTCAGGCCCTGGGCCTTGAGCTGGCCGTCCACCAGGATGCGCCGGTCCTTCGACAATTCGAACGGGCCGAGGCCCTTCACCATGTCGTGCCCCGTGACGCCTGCGGCCCACACCTGGATATCGCAATGCACGCTGCTGCCGTCCGACAGATGGAAGGCGCCGTCTTCGACCGCATCCACGCCGACACCCGTGCGCAGCGTCACGCCCATGCGCCGGAGGATCTTCTCGGCGGACTCCGACGTGCGCGGATCGACGTTGGGAAGCACGCGCTTCGCCATATCCATCAGGGTGATATCCAGCTTGCTTGCCGGATCGAGACCGCCATAGCGGTGCATATCGTTGAAGGCGTGGTGCAGCTCGGCCGCCAGCTCCACCCCGGTGGCTCCGGCGCCCACGATGCCGATGCTGATGCGTTTTTCCGGATCGCCCGCCGTGCGCAGCGCCAGTGCCAGGATCTTGCGACGCAGGTCGATCGCCTGTGCAGGGCTGTCCAGCATGTCGCAGTATTCGAGGACGCCGGGCGTGCCGAAATCGTTCACCCTGCTGCCGAATGCGAGTACGAGGGTGTCGTAGGTCAGGGTGCGTGCCGGCAGGATGATCTCGTCGGTGAGCGGAAAGCGGACCTCGTCGAGGGCGAGGGTCTTCGCCGCAGGGTCCACGTGCCGGAGCGCGCCGGGTTCGAAACGGTATCCGTGCGATTGCGCGTGCGCCAGATAGGGCACCGCCTCTTCGCCATCGCCCAGCAGCCCGACCGCGAGCTCGTGCAGGCGTGGCTTCCAGAAATGGCTGGAGTCCCGGTCGACGAGGGCGACATCGAAGTCGCCACGCTTACCCAGGCGTGCCGCCAGTTCGATGCCCGCCGCGCCACCGCCCACGATCACGATGCTATGGGCACCGGGTCGCTTTGAAGCCGTCATACGAGTCTCCTCAAATAGCCTGGTTCCGAGCATACGCATGGATTCGTTGCTTGCTTGCGAAGACTGATCTTTTCCGGCTAAATCGAGAACATGACTCCCGCACGACTGCTCCGACGACGAACGATGCGCTAGCACCACGCGGCGCGCCCATGCGTGCGCCTGTGCCCATCGGTTACGGAGAAGCCCATGTTCCTGTCCCTGGCGTCGCATGTCGACGCCTCGCTCGCCACCGTGTTCGCGGCCCTTGGGCTGCCCACGGCGTTCGCTCGCGCCCAGCCCTCGACACGGTCGGATTTCGGCGACTTTCAGTGCAACGCCGCGCTGTCCCTCGCTCGTGAACAGGGGCGGCCGCCGCGTGCCATCGCGGAAGACATCGCGGGTCTGCTCCGGCAGGAGGCGATGTTTTCGGCCGTCGAGGTCGCCGGACCAGGCTTCGTCAACCTGACGCTGGCTGCCCCCTTTCTGGCGGCCTCTGCACGGGCCACGATCGCTCATGCGGGCCTTGGCATACCCGACCTGGGCCAGGGCCGTCTGGTGATCCTCGACTTCGGCGGCCCCAACGTGGCCAAGCCCCTCCACGTGGGGCATCTCCGTTCGCTGGTGCTCGGTGAAAGCCTGCGCCGCATCCATACGGCGCTCGGCTGGCGCACGTTGGGCGATGCGCATCTGGGCGACTGGGGCTTGCAGATGGGCATGCTGAGCTCGGCCATACGGCATCGTGACCCGTCACTGGCCTTCTTCAGCCACGGCGACAACGAGTCCTTCCCGTCGAACGCGCCGGTCACCCTGGATGAACTCGAGCGTCTGTATCCCGAGGCGGCGGCTGCCTGCCGCAGCAATGCCCGGCGCATGGCCGAGGCCCGCGCCGACACCGCGGCCCTGCAGGCGGGCGATCCCGGGTTGCTCGCCTTGTGGCGTTCGTTGCGCGCCTTGAGCCTGACCTCCCAGGTGGCGGACTTTCGCGAGCTCGGTGTGGTGTTCGATGTACTCGACGGCGAGAGCGACGTACGCGATGCCATCACGCCCCTCGTCGAGCGCCTTTGTGCCAGCGGCATCGCTCGCGAAAGCGAAGGTGCGCTGGTCGTGGATGTCGCTACGGCGGAGGACACCTTTGAGGTACCGCCGCTCTTGCTGGCCAAGCGCGACGGTGCGGCGCTCTATGCAACGACCGATCTGGCCACGCTGGAGGCGCGTACCAAGCACGAAGGCCTCGCACGCGTGGTGTACGTCGTCGATCAGCGGCAGGCGCTGCATTTCGAGCAGGTCTTCCGCGTGGCGGGCAAGGCCGGCATCGCGGCAGGCGTGGAATTGATCCACGTCGGCTTCGGCACCGTGAACGGACGCGATGGCCGGCCGTTCAAGACGCGCGATGGCGGCGTGGCACGGCTTACTGAATTGCTCGACGACGCGATGGCCAAGGCCACCGAGCGTATCGAAGGTTCGGGTTACGGAAGGGAGCTGGATGCGGCAGGAAGGCGTGCACTGGCGCGGCGTATCGGCATCGGGGCAGTGAAGTTCGCCGATCTCTCGGGGGACCGGCTGTCGGGCTACGTGTTCGATGTCGAGCGGATGGTGGCCTTTGAGGGGCGCACCGGGCCGTATCTGCAATACGCCTGTGTGCGGTTGCGTTCGTTGTTGGCGAAGGCGGACGGCGTGACGGTCGTGGCGCTCGGTGTGCCGGTGCACGGCAGCGAACGGGCGCTGGTCATGGCATGCCTGGGTTTCGGCGATGTCGTGGCGGAGTCGGTGCGCCTGATGCAACCGGGGGTGCTTGCGGAATACGCGTTCGGGCTGGCGCAGCGTTTCAGCCGGTTTTATGCCGAGTGCCCGGTATTGGCCGAGCCTGACCTGGACACGCGTACGTCGCGGTTGGGTTTGTGCGTGTTTACCCTGGGCGTGCTGGAGCGTGCGCTGTCGTTGCTTGCGATTGACGTGCCTGAGCGTATGTAGGGTTGTCGCTAGCACCCATCGCCGATGAATCGGCTCCTACACGGAGCACGTGGCGCGTCCAGCGAGCGTGGGACGCGTCCAGATAGCGCGGGGCGCGTCCCCAAGGCACGTGGCGCGTCAGGCTTTGGAATAGGCCTCGGTGGCGTCCATGACGCGGGCGGAATAGACCAGGGCTGCGCCGGCGTTAAGGGCGACGGCCACGCCGAGTGCTTCGGCGATTTCCTCGCGTGTCGCCCCTTGCTTCAGCGCTTCGGCGGTGTGCACGGTGATACAGCCGTCGCAACGCGTCGTCACCGAGATGGCCAGGGCGATCAGTTCGCGCGTCTTCGCATCGAGGTGGTTCGTCTTGGCGCCGGCACCGGACAAGGTCTGGTACCCCTTGATCGTGTCGGGGCTGAGCTTGGCGATTTCACCAATACGGGCGCCGAGTTCGTTGCGATATTCAGGCCAATCGAGCATGGGGGTTTCCTCCGGAATGGCCGGCGGCACGGGTTTGCGTCGTCGGTGAGAACATGATGGTCCTGGCGCGTGCGCCGGGAAATACGCGAAACGATCTAGTTCTGGCGCATGCGTCTCACKGTCACCTGCAAGGGGGTTTCATGGCTCTTCCGCGTCCCATTCCCGCATCGTTCTTCGGCATGGTCCTTGGCCTGGTCGGTCTGGGCGCCAACTGGCGCACGGCGTCGCGCCTCTGGGGCCTGCCAGCCGCGATCGGCGAAAGCATCATGGCGGTGGCCTTCGTGGTCTGCGCGGTGCTCACCCTGGCCTACGCGTACAAGTGGCTGGTGCATCGTGCGGCCGCTATCGAGGAAGCGCGGCATCCCGTGCAGTGTTGCTTCATCGGTCTGGTGCCATCGTCGGGTGCCCTGATGGGCATCGTGCTGGCACCGCACGCGCACGGCCTGGCCGTGGTCGCCCTGCTGACCGGCGGCGTAGGGCAGGTGGTGTTCGCGCTATGGCGCTTTGGCGCCATGCTCCAGGGTGACCGCGACATATCCACCACCACACCGGTGATCTACCTGCCCTCGGTCGCCGGTAACCTGATCATCTCGGCGGCGGCAGGTCTGCTCGGTTTCCCCTCGTGGGGCATCCTGTTCTTCGGCGTCGGCGTGTTCAGCTGGCTCGCGCTCGAGTCGGTCATCGTCAATCGTCTGCTCAACGCCACGCCCTTGCCGCCGCCTTTGCGGCCGACGTTGGGCATCCAGCTCGCACCCCCCGCCGTCGCGGCGGCAGCGTGGCTGGCGAACACGCAGGGCGCTCCGGAACTCCTGGTCCAGGCCGCGTGGGGCTATGGCCTCGTGCAGTTGCTGATGATGATTCGTCTGTTTCCATGGATCGCGAAGCAGCCGTTCGCGTCGAGCTACTGGGCTTTCAGCTTCGGCATCACGGCGCTATCTGGCAGTGCCTTGACCATGACCCTGCGCGGGTTGACGGGTGCGATCGCCGAGCTGGCACCGGTGCTGTTCGTCTTCACCAACCTGGTGATGGTGGTGTTGACCGTCGGTACGGTCGTGCGCCTCGCGCAGAACAAGCTGCTACCGCCGACCGTGACCGCCGCCCCGCCAGCGACATCGTAATGTGGGTGACGATCGGGCAGATTGTCGCGTCGAAACGACATTTCTCATCTTGCATGCGTTGACTTCCTAACCTGTGCGCATCCGGTCGTCATGACCGATGCAAGCAGGCAAGGAGTTCAACGTGTATCCCCTGAAAAAGCTCATCATCGCGGGCGTTCTGTGTGTTGCACCCGTCGGTGGCACCCTCGCGGAAGGCGTTGAATCGCCGTGGATCGTGCATGTCGGTGCCCATGTGGTCGATCCGACATCGAACTCGGGCGACCTCGCCGGCCTGTCCGCGAGCACCACGCGAAGCATGCGCCCCTCGGTCAGCGTGGAGTACCTGCTGGCGCCTGCATGGCGCATCGAGGTTCTGGCCGCACTGCCGTTCAAGCACGATGTTCGCCTCGACGGCCAGCGCGCGGTGAGCGTGAAACAGCTACCTCCCGTCGTCGGTGTGAACTACCACTTTCTGGCGGGCCAGGCGGTGTCGCCATTCCTCGGTGTCGGTATCAACTACACGCATTTCTTCGATGCGAAGGGCCACAACGCGCTGGACGGCGCCACGGTGGGCCTTGGCGACAGCTGGGGTGTCGCATGGCACGGCGGCGTCGATATCGCACTCGACGCGCGCTGGACCGTCACCGTCGACGCGCGCTGGATGGATATCGATTCCAGGGTGAAGGTGGACGGTGCCCGTGTCGGCACCGCCCACGTCGATCCCTGGGTCTACGGGGTGAGCGTCGGTTATCGCTTCTGATCGCCGGCGAGGATCGCCTTGGCCGCGTCGATGCCGATGATCCACGATCCTGCCAGCATCATCGTGTCCTTGAGCACCAGGCGCCCGGCACCCGACAGATACGGGAATCCGTGTTGCGCGTCACCGAGCGCGGGGACCCACGCTTCAGGGGTGGTGAACAGGAAAGACAAGGTGACGAGCGTGGTGGCGAACGCGAGGAAAGCGCCGAGCAGACCAAGCTTCTTCGATAGCGGATACGCCAGCACCAGCACCGCGATAGTCCATTCGACGACACCCAGGCCGGTGGAGAAGCCATAGGTGTTGTTCGCCGTCTGCCATTCCCGCTGCTCGGGCACCAGCTGGCCTTCGTGCGTGAGGTGCGCCTTGTATTCGTCGGGATGGTTGTAGAAAAACGACATCACGGGGCTGTTGGCGACGAAGGGTGTGATGCTGTCGGCCTCGAACGGAACGAACTTCAGTGCACCGATCCAGAGGAAGACGATGGCGATGGCGATGCGCATGAGGTTCGGGCCGAGACGCTCGGTGCGAACGAAGGTGGCGAGGATCTGGCGGGCAGTGGCGTTCATGGGGAGGACTTTCTTCTGGGAGGTCGAAGAAAGTGTTGCCCAGCACGGTGAGAGGATGAATACTCATATCACTCAATGAATGGCGCGAACGTCTCATGGATGCCTTGACCCGCGTGCTAGAACTGGCCCAGGTGCGGGGCGTCCTGGACCTTCGCTGCCAGCTGGCGGGCGGCTTCAGCCTCGACCACGTGGATGCCGAGCCCGGCGAGGCGCCCTTTCATCTGGTCCTGGGCGGAAGCGCGGCCATGGAGCTGCCGGGCCACACGGTGGTGATGGAAGCGGGTGACCTGCTGGTGCTACCCCAGGGCACTCGCCACCGCGTCCACGATCTGCGCGGGCGGGATGTCACTACCACCCTCTCGCTCGATCATGCAGGTCCCTTCCGCATCAAGCGCAATACCGACGGGGACACCGATCTCGATCTGCTCTGCGGCCGCTTCACCTTCGCGCCGGACGCGGGGAAGCTACTGTTCAGTGCCTTGCCCGAGGTACTCCATGTACGGCTCGGTCGCGAGCACGGGCTGGACGCACTGTCCGGCATCGTGAGGATGTTTCGCGACGAGGTGGCGCGCATGGATCCAGGCGCGCTGGCCGTAGTCACGGCGCTGACCCAGGCGCTGTTTGTGTTCGCCCTCCGCGCGCAGTTGCGCGATGGGCTCATGCCGCCCTCCTTGCTCGGTCTCATGGTCGATCCCCGGCTCAGTCGCGCCTTGCTCGCCATGCTGCGCGAGCCCGAGCGCGAGTGGACGGTGGGCTCGCTCGCCGAACAGGCGGCGATGTCGCGCGCCACGTTCGCGCGACACTTCGAGGCACGAGGAAACGTGGCCCCGCACGAGGTACTGACACTCTTGCGCATGCACGTAGCCGCGGAGCTTCTGCGCCGTGGCGAACTCACTGCCGGCGCCGTGGCCGAGCGCGTGGGGTATCGTTCCGAGTCCGCGTTCGGCAAGGCGTTTGCGCGCGTCATGGGCACGACGCCGGCACGCTTTCGTCGCGATGGAAGAGCCGCTTCGTAGCGCAAGATCCGGATGGTGGCGCAGGCAGTGCGAGCGGAACATGGCCTCGTACCCACCACGGAGCCACCCCATGTCCTTCCGCATCTCCGGTATCGACCCGAAGCCATTCACGTCGCTGTATGGCCTGGACGAAGAGCAACTCGCCAAGCGTGGCGTGATCCGCGTTATCGCCGCCAACGACACCGGTTACCCGGAGCGTATCGAACTACGCAACGCTCGCCGCGGTGAAGCCTTGCTCCTGCTCAATCACACCCATCAGCCGGCTGACTCGCCCTATCGCTCCAGCCACGCCATCTTCATTCGCGAAGGGGCGACCGAAGCGTGTGAGGTGAGTGACGACGTGCCGGAGGTGTTACGCACACGTACGCTCGCGTTGCGCGGCTTCGACGAGCGCGACCACATCGCCAGTGCGGTCCTCGTCGAGGGCAGCGTGCTGGACGAAGCGATCGAGCGCCTGTTCGCGATGTCCTCGGTCCGCTATGCGCACGTGCACTATGCGGCGTACGGCTGCTACGCCGCGCGCATCGATCGGGCCTGAACCTCGTGCCTGCGGGCGGCTTGGCGYGATACCGTCAACGCCGCCAGGGCCATCGCCGTCAACACCAGGGAGACCAGCGGCAGGCTGGCCACGCCGCTCGCTTGCGCGATGCGCCCACCGAGGAACGAGCCGAACGCGATACCGGCGAACAGGCCCGAGGAATTGAGGGCGAGGATCAGGCCGCGGATCTCCGGTTCGAGTTCGACCACGCGCCGCTGCTGTGAGGGGTAGAACACGTCCTGCGACAAGGCCCATACCAGCAGCGGCAGTATCGGAGCCCACCAGTACGCCGGCACGACCGCAAGGGCGAGGAACACCGGCAGCATCGTGCCCATGGCGGCATACAGCAGTCGGTTGGCGCCGAAGCGAAGCGCGAGGCGCTGGGCGAGCCAGTTGCCCGCAACGCCCAGGACACCGAAGCCGAACATGATGCCGGAAGCCGTCGCGGTGTCCGCGCCGAAACGGTCGTGCAGCAGCGCGGTGATGAGGGTATAGGTGACGAAGTAACCGGAGACCTGGAAGAAGATCACAGCGAGACCGGTACCGGTGGCCGGGTGGGTAAGTGCCTTCAACAGCCGTCGCAGGTCCAGTCGGACACCGCGTGACTCGTCGTCCACGGTTAGCCAGACCAGGAGGGCCGCGATGCTGGCCAGTGCCGCCAGACCGACGAACACCACGCGCCAGCCGAAGGCTGCGGAGGCCGCGATGGCCAGAGGTACGGCCAGGACACTGGAGATGGCAATGCCACTGAACACCACGGCCAGCGCGTGCCCTTGTCGCTCGGCCGGCACCAGGCCGACGCCGATGGAAGATGCCATCGGGGCAACCACCGTGGCACCGAGGCCGGCGATCACGCGGGCCGCCAGCAACCAGCCATAGCCTGGCGCGACGGCACACAAGACCGAACCGAAGGCGAGGACCAGCAACCCGCCGATCAGCACGTCGCGTCGCCGCCGGTGACCGATGAACACCTGGGCGAGCGGGGCGCCGACGGAGAAGGTCAGCGCGAACACGGCGACCAGCTCGGCCGCCTGCGCGACCGTCATGCCGGCGCCGACCATCGAGGCCTGGGCGCCCACGACCGCCAGTGAGGCGCTGCCGAGGGCGAAATTGCAGATGCTGAGGATGCGCAGCACCAGGGGAGGGGAAAGACGGGCCATGACGGCTTCGCAACGATGAGGGAGCGCCTTATCTCGGGTTCGCCGACCTATAATCAACATCGATTCCAGGCATACGAGTCATCCATTTCATGGATATCAATCGGGTCGACCTCAATCTGCTGGCCTCACTGGACGTGCTTCTCGAGGAGGCGAACGTCACCCGAGCCGCCCGTCGCCTCAAGCTCAGCCAGCCAGCGCTGTCCGCCCAGCTGGCACGTCTGCGCGAGTCGTTTGGCGATCCCTTGCTGTTACCCGCGGAAACCGGGCGCGGCATGACCCTGACCGCCCGGGCGGCGGCCCTCCGCGAACCGCTGCGTGCGGCCTTGCGGGATCTCGATCGTGTGCTCACCCATGCGCCGGAGTTCGATCCGGCACATAGCTCGCGCGACTTCCAGATCGCCCTGAGCGACAACGGCGTGGCCATCCTCGGTGTCGACCTCGTTGCCTGGATAGCCGCTCACGCAGGGCCTGGTATCCGCGTGGCCTTCCGGCCGGTGGACCCCGCCCGCATCGGCACGCAACTGGAATCGGGCGAGGTCGATCTGCTGGTCAGCATCGACAGCCTCATCCCGCCTGCGATGAAGGCCCGCGTGCTCCTGAAGGACCGCTACCTCATGGCCCAGCGAAAAGGGCACCCGCGCGGCCCGACGCCGCCCGACCTGGAGACGTACTGCGCACTACGGCACGTGCTCGTCTCGCTCGATGGCGGCGGCTTTCACGGCTTCATGGACGACTACCTTCACAGGCTCGGGCGCCGGCGACAGGTGGCAGTGTCCGTTCCCCAGTATCACCTGATGCCCGACATACTCGAGGCTACCGACTATGTGGGCGTCATGCCTTCGCGGCTCGTACAGCGTTTCGGCGGGCGGCTCGATGCCTGCGAGCTGCCCATCCCGACGCACGACATCTCCCTGTATGCGTCGTGGCATCCGCGCATGCACGCCGATCCCGCGCACCAATGGCTGCGCGAGCGCGTTGCCACCCTTGCGAAAGGCACGCCGACCTAACGACCGGCTTCGCCACGCAACTGCCAGAACAGCGCCTTGTCGAACGGTGACCACGCAGGCACGCGCACGCCGCTCTCGGCCAGGGCATCGCGTGTCCACTGGTTGCAGGTGACGAAGAGGCTGTAGCGGCCGCGGGCTTCGTAGAAAGCATCGTTCACGTCGTAGTGGCGGCCGGGAATCCAGACAGCCGAGCCGTTGCCATCGACGGTGACGCTTCGGCGTACAAAGGCAACAAGCCGTGCATACGCCTCGGGCGTCACGGTGAGCGGTATCGCCGTCGCATCGCGTGTCGGCGCGGGTCCATATTCCACGTGCATCGCGGCGGCGTCGCGCCCACCGATCGCGTTCAGGGCGGTCGCCAGCTTCAGATCGCTCCATTGCGGCACGTCGAGGAAGAAGGTGCGATCGCCCCAGCCGATCGTGACGTACTCGTCGGCGTCCGCGTCGTTCCGTCGCGCGTTGTGCACCGGCGGAAACAGCGCTGTCCAATCCATCAGCGCGTGCCTGGCGGGCATCGCCAGCCCCGCATGGACGCCGTTGGTGGTGAGCCATACGGTCACCCCGTCATCGGCGTGTCGCCAGTCGCGATTCAGCGGAATGGCGCCGAGGATGACGGCGGCGGCAAGGTAGAGGAGCGGCACGAGGATGAGCACCCCGCTGACGGTCCACACGAGGCGTCGCGCGAGCGATGGCCGCGTGTCGTAGGCGCCCGATGGTCGCTGCTTGAGCATGGTCGCTCCCCGGGCATCCACGCACCCGCCGTGGCAGAAGGGTATAACGAAGCATCGAAGACCGCATGAGGGCCGCCGCCATGCCCATCGCAGACCACGCAGATCCTGGAGACGAGCCGTGCCCGGTATGCAAGGGCCTTGGCGAGGTGACGTATATCGACGAGGAGGTCGGCTGCCAGATCGGTGTGCCGTGCTGGGCCTGTGCGGGACCGGCCGAGGAACACCTCGGACAGCCCGCTTCGGATACGCCCTGGCCCGGTTAAACCGGACTCAGAGCTTGTAGTTGACGCCGAACATCAGCGTGCGGCCGTAGGTGTCGTACTCCAGCGGCCTGGCGATCTTGATGTTGTTCGGCAGCGAGGCGACCTGCTGCGTCTTCTCAGGCGAGTTGGTCAGGTTGTTCACCTGTAACAGCACTGACAAACCACTCAAGCGGCCCTCGGCGAAGGCATAGCCGAGCTGGAAGTCGGTCTGCTTGTCCGCCAGGATCTTCGTGTAGCCGAGCTGGTCGAACAGCGCCACGGCTTCGCCGGTGAACGATGAGCGATAACGCTCGGCGATACGCACCGACCAGCCGTGCTTCTCGTAGTAGAAGGCAAGGTTCGCCACCTTGCGCGACAGGCCGGGCAGGGTGGACGGACTGCCGGGAATGGTCGATACGGCACTTACCGGTAGCGAGCTGTTGGTCAGCGAGAAGTTCGCCTGCATGCCGAAGCCATCGAGCGCCTGCGCCAACAGACCGCCTTCGAAGGAGCCTGACAGTTCCAGGCCCTGCATCCTGCCGCCGGTGCCGTTTTCCGGGCGGGTAAACGAACCGATGGTGCTGGTCGGGGTTAGCGTCGGCGTATCGTTGGTATAGCGTGAGAAGTCGTAGTCGAGCGTGGTTTCGTTGTAGATGTAGTTGAGCAGGTTCTTATTGAAGACCGCCGCCGAAACATAGCTCGCTGTGCCGAAATACTTCTCCCACGATAGATCGGCGCCGACCGCGATATACGGTTTGAGCTTCGGGTTGCCGCCGCTGCCGGACCAGAGCACCTGGCCGGCCGCCGGGCCGTCGGTAATCAGCGCAACGTCCGCCGACGTGGCGACCTTTTCGTCGTCGATGCGGCCGCGCGCCATGGTCTTGGCCAGACCAAAGCGCAGGTACTGCTTGTCCGTCACTTCGGCAACGAGGTTCAGGCTAGGCAGGACCTTGTTGTAGTTCGTCCCGTCGGCGATACGACCGACCAGGGCGTCGCCGTTGGTCTGCAGCGCCTCGGAGGACTGAATCGTGCGCACGGCTTGCACACCCATGTTTCCGCGCAACGGAATGTCGCCCAGCATCGTATCGATGTTGAACTTGAGGTAGACGACCGGCACCTTTTCGCGCACCGTGTAATTGCGACTCCAGTCGCCCTGCGTGTTTCGCTCGGTGAGGTAGTACTGGTTGTCCAGGGACTGCAGGACGTTGTAATTGACGATGGCAGGAATACCRCCATAGCCCAGGTCGGTGATACCGCGCAGCGACGACGGGTCGATCGGCGCGGCAAAACCGGGCAGGTAATCGGCGGACGTGGAACCGTTGCCGTTGAGCCAGGCGAAGAGCACGTCAGCCTGTTTGGTCTTCTCGCGGTCCGAATAGTTCACGCCGAAGTTGAAGTCGCTGAAGATCCAGCCGACGGGATGGCTGATTTCAAGGCGGATCGCCTTGATGGTGTCCTTCTGCTTGTCATATTCCTCGCGCCCGTCGTAACCGTAGTTGTTCGCGTCGGTGAAATTCACGGCAGAGGTGTCGGACCAGTCCGTGCCTGGGCTGAAATCCGGGAAGCCTTCGTCGCGCTTCGTCTGAAAGTCGGTGGACGATGTCGCCTGGCCGGGCAGCCCGGCGAACAGGTAAGCGTCATGCAGGCGTTTCTTCGCGCTGGAATACGAGAGATCGGCCGTGGCGTTCCAGCCGTTACCGAAGTCGTATTGATTGTTCCAGCCGACCGAGAACAGCTTGTCGCGTTCCTTGGTGTACTCGTTCTGCAGAACCGTCTTCAGGCCATCGATGTGACCGGAGGTGACAATTGGGTAGGGCTGTGCAGGTACGGTGCCGATGTTCGCGTAGGAGACGTTGTCGTACGGACTGCTCGACCACTGCGCGCCGTTGAGGAACGTCTTCTGGTCGAACGTGGAGTAGTAGAGGTCGAGCGTGGAATGGTAGTGATCGTCCGGTGCCCACTCGAGCACGGTCATCAGGCCATTGCGCAACTGGTTCTCGGACTTGGCTCGTAGCTGGGCGCCTTCCTGCGACAGCACGTCGTCGGGCAGGCCAGGCGTGTGCGCCGCTCCCCACTGTCCCTCGGCGCCGTTCGGGCCGTTGTTGTTGCTCCACCACCATGCCTGGTACTGCTTCTCCTGCACGGGTGAGTCGAGCTGGGCAAAGCCCACGGCCAGGCCGAGCGTGTGGTCGAAGAACTGGTCGATGTACGAGAAGCTGGCGCGGTGCCCGCTATCGCCGACGCCGGTACCGTGGTTGAGGCTGCCGTTGGAGTTGCTTTCGCCACGCAGGTTCGCGGCGAACGTCGGTTTGGCCAGGTCGAGCGGCTTGATCGTATGAAGGTCCACCGTGCCCGACAGACCCTGGCCGATGAGGCTGGCATCGGGCGTCTTGTAAACGGCAGCCCCGCTGATGAGTTCGGAAGGGTACTGATCGAAATCCACGCCGCGGTTCTCACCGATGGTGGCCTGTTCGCGACCGTTGAGCGTGGTGCCGGCGAAGTCGGGCGAAAGGCCCCGGATCGAAATCTGGTTGGCGCGGCCGTCCACTCGCTGCGTGGCCAGGCCAGAGAGGCGCGCGAGGCTCTCGGCGATACTGCTGTCCGGGAGCTTGCCGATATCTTCTGCCGAGATCGCTTCGATGATGTTGTCGGAACTCTGCTTGGCTTTCAGCGAGTTCTGAATGCTGCCCTGGATGCCGGTGACGACGATGGCGTCGAGATTGCTCACGGCGTCGGGGTTGGCGGGATGCTTTTCCTTCTCTTTCGCGGTTTTTGCCGGTTTTGTGGACGGCGTCTCACTTTGCGGTGCCGTCGTTGAAGGGTTTTGTTCCTGGGCAAAGACGTCCGAGACGCAGAACAGGAGGAGGGCGGTGGTGCATGCCAAAGCCAGCGGACGCAGCTTCAGAGCGGGCACGGCAAGACACGGCGTCAAGCGTCGACGATTCATCGATATCCCTGCGTTGAATGAGTAGGCGACGCGCCCCCTGACGCACCGGCGGCGAGAATGATCGAGTGACACGAATCTGTCATCCTGCGTCGCAGCACGCGCGGACGATCCAATCCGCCGCCTGACAAGACCGGATACTGTGCGCGTCATTCGTCTACCTATCGCCCGGAGCGCCTTATGTGGGAAGAGCTGACCAAGACCGTGTTGTTGATCGTGGCGAGCCTGTTTCCCATCGTGAATCCGCCGGCATCCGCCTTCATGGCGATCAGCATCGTGCCGCACGCCACCGATGCCGAGCGTGCGGACATGGCACGCCGCGTGGCCGTGAACAGCTTCGCGTTGTTGCTGGCGTCGTTGTTGGTCGGTGCTTACGTACTGGGCTTCTTCGGTATCTCGATTCCGGTGCTACGTGTCGCTGGCGGCCTCGTCGTCGCCATGGCCGGTTGGCGCCTGCTCGACGCGCCGGACGATGTCGAGGAGGAGCAGGACAACGAAGCCGCCGCGGTCGACCATCATCATGGTCGGCGCGATCCCACCTTCTATCCCTTGACGCTGCCGCTGACCGTCGGGCCGGGCTCGATTGCCGTGGCGATCGCGCTGGGCACGGGGTCACCGCGCGAGGGACCAACGCTCATTCATTTCGCCGCGGTGGGAATCGCCCTGGTGATCCTCACTGCGAGCATTTACCTGTGCATGCGCTATGCCGAGCGTATCGAGCGGCGGCTGGGTACGGCGGGGACGCAGGTGGTGATGCGGTTGTTCGCGTTCTTCATTTTCTGCATCGGGCTGCAGATTCTCTGGCTGGGTGTGTCTGAGTTGATCGGCATGGTATCGACGGCCCGGGGTATCGCCCATCCCATGCCGTAACATTTTTCAAGAGCGTTCGCGTCGCCAGGCACAGGGAGTGGCGCCGGTGAAGCGTTTGAAGATGGTGGTGAAGTGCGCTTGGGTGCGGAAGCCGGTGTCTCCGGCCACTTCGACGACGGACCGTTCCGGCGATGCAAGCAGCGCCTTCGCGTACTCGATTCGCGCGCGTAGGATGTAGTGATGCGGACGCTGCCCGGTGGCCAGGCGGAAGCGGGCGGCGAAATGCATGGGTGATAGTCCCGCGGCGGCGGCAACCGCGGCCAGACTGATCCGATCGCCCAGGTGCCGGTCTATATACGCGTCCACACGCTGCATGCGCCACCGTGGTATCGCCAGCTTCCCCGGGTCGAGCCCGTCGATAGTGGCTGCGCTGGCGAGCTGGAAGAGGCGGCTGAGGACCGCTGTCGCGAAATGCCCCGCCGTTCCGGGCATACACGATCCCGCATTGGCGGCAAGCAGCGCGAGCGCCAGTCGCTCGATCGCGCTGTCGCGATGCATGCCACCGAAGGATGAGCCGTCGAGCACGGCGATGCAGTCCATGTCCCTGGCTGCCTCGCGGACGAATGACACCGGCAGGTACCACTGGAGA
The DNA here is from genome assembly GCF_056401735.1 of Luteibacter sp. P4_D7_3. Lineage (NCBI taxonomy): Bacteria > Pseudomonadati > Pseudomonadota > Gammaproteobacteria > Lysobacterales > Rhodanobacteraceae > Luteibacter > Luteibacter sp. P4_D7_3. The sequence continues at coordinate 2,200 of NZ_JBFUIT010000034.1, read as the reverse complement.
CTGTCGCCAGGTCCGTCCGCGCACATCGCCAACGCCTGACCCGGCAGGGCGACGTGCACACTCCCCGCCGTGACCGGCCCGTTCACGACGGTTTTGCCGTCCGCAAGCAGCCGCATGGACGTCGCGCTCAGGAAGACGCGCACCACATAGCGATCGGTCGGGGTGATGGCGGTCCGGGGGCCCGAGCCCTGCCGGTCGAGCCAGCGGGTCGCCACGACGCCTGGTGGCGTCCGGGCGAGGACCGGCGGGACATGCCAGAGGGTTTCGAGGTGGATGGCCGTGGTGGCGGTGAGATCGCGCGCGAGCGCGTATGAGGTCTCGTCCAGGCGCACGTTGCCGTCCTCCGCGTCGGATCCCCCAAGGGACAGATAAACGGTACGCCTGCCGGGTCACGCGGAGAGCCGAAAATTTACTTAGGACGAATGGACTGTTCCGACCGGATGGCCACCCGCCTGCGCCGTTCGAATCGGAAAACGGCCATGCATATTCGAAAGACCCTTTTCGCCCGGAACGAGACCATGAGCGGAAAGGGGAGTCGACGCGCGGTGCGTCGGCATCTGTCCGGTCATGGGGAGTTGCACGATGAAGAAGTCCATTCTGCTGGGCGCCGCCGTGGGTGCCGCGCTCGTGTTCGGTTGTGCCACGCAGGCCCAGCAGGGGCCGATGGTGGACATAGGCAACCGGCATGGCAACCTGCGCCAGGCCCAGGAGAACATCGTCCAGGCATGGCATCTGGTGAGCGAAGCGCAGGAAATGAACGACTCGCGCCTGGGTGGACACGCGGCGAATGCCAAGCGCCTGCTCGAGCAGGCGAACGACGAGTTGCGCCTCGCGGCGGATGTCGCCAACGAAAACGGGCGGCACTGAACGCATGACGGGACGCAGGCCCGTGCGCGCGGCAGCCCTTGCCCTCCTGGCGTGCCTGGCGGGTGCGGCCCTGGCCGACCCGCCCTCCGACGACCTGCGCCCGCCACGTGAGTCCACCTACGACGCGAACGGGGTGACCACGGTCACCCTGGTCGCTGCGAAGTCGAAGATCCTCGTCGGCAATACGCCTTACACCTCGCTGGTGTTCAACGAGGACTACGACGCGCCGCTCATCCGCACGCGTCCCGGCGGGACAATCAGGCTCACGCTCGACAACCGCATGGACGAGATGACCAACCTGCATTTCCACGGCATGCAGGTGTCACCCCTGGACGACGGTGACAGCATCTTCCGTACCACCGGTCCGCACGAAGTGGGCAGGTACGTGCTGCGCCTGCCCGACGACCATTCGCCGGGGCCGTACTGGTACCACAGCCATTTCCACGATGGTGCCGAGCACCAGGTGTCCGGCGGCCTTGCCGGGCCGATCCTGGTCGATGGTATCAAGGACCAGTTCCCCGAACTGAAGGACGTGCGCGAGCGCGCGCTGGTACTGCGCAACTTCCAGAAGACATTCACGGGATCGCTCGCCAGCGAGATCGTTACCGGCGCGCCTTCGATCCGTACGATCAACGGACAGTTCCAGCCAACCATCCGCATCCATCCGGGCGAAACGCAGCTCTGGCACCTGTTCAACATTGCGGCGAACCAGTATTTCCGCATCCGCATCGACGGCGTGCACATGCAGCTGCTCTCGCAGGACGCCGACACCGTGGTCAAGCAGGTCGGCGTCGATGAGATGCTGATCGGCCCGTCGGCGCGCGTGAGCATCCTGGTGACCGGCCCCGCGCCCGGTTCCTATCCTCTCCAGTTGGGCTCGGCGAACACGGGTCCCGCGGGCGACACGTATGCCGGCGCGTTGTTGGGCACGCTCGTCTCGTCGGGCGTGCCCATGAAGACGGTGTCGATCACCAGTCCGTATCCATCCATCGCCGACCTGCGCAAGGTGACGCCAGCCAATCGCCGCCGCTTTGTCTTCCAGGATTCCGACTCCGATCCAAATGCATTCTTCATCAACGGGCGGCAGTTCGACATCGGCCGCGTCGACACCACGGTCAAGCTGGGCGATGTCGAAGAATGGACCCTGGTCAACCCGAGCCAGGAACTCCACCAGTTCCACATCCACCAGCTGGATTTCCAGGTGACGAAGATCAACGGCAAGGATGTCGACTTCATTGGTTATCGCGACAACGTGTTCATTCCGGCGCTGGGTTCGACCACGGTGCTCATTCCCTTCACGGACCCGGTCATCCTCGGCAAGTTCGTCTATCAC
>NZ_JBFUIT010000033.1:0-22622 GCF_056401735.1 Luteibacter sp. P4_D7_3 | reverse complement strand
CGATAGCTCTGGTCCTTTTGCGACCTTCAGAACTGCGAAGGACGGAGGCATGGCTGTCGATAGGGAAAAACTCCACCAATCGGCTGGATACAAACGACAGGTCGATGCTCTTGTTGAGCTTTCGCGCCAGCTTCATTCGAGGAAGAAGCCTGCATAACGGAATAAGGAAGGGGTACTGGCCCTTTCTTTGTGTTTGAGGATCAAGGATGAATAACGCCGCGTTCGCGTTGCTCGTACTCGCTGCTGGGTACATCGCCGCACGGCGAAGCCTAATCTGGCGGCCGCACGTATTTCGAAGCGACGGGCACGCTCTGTATTTCCTTGTGGTTGTCACCGCGCTTGCCGTTGCCGCATTTAGCGGCCTCGCGCTTCATGAGATCGAGCAGCTACCCCGTGTCGGGACATTTGCTCGCGACTGCCTGGCAAGATTGCTGAAGGCGTTCGGTGCTGAGCCGGCCGCGCAGTCGCTTGGCTCCATAGCACTGGTCTCCGTCCCGACAGCATTCTTGCTGGCGTGGATGCTCAATATTCCGCTGGTGGCGTGCCGTACGTTGCGGGCTGCGCTCCTCATGCGACTGAGCTGCCTTAGCGAACTTGAGGAATTCCTCTGGGCGACCACGTCGAAGCAACTTCCCGTGATGCTCACAATGGCCTCCTCGAAGGTGTACGTCGGATTCGCGATCGACACCTCAACCACGCGTGGCGAGAGGGAATGGGTACGAATCGAGCCTTTCCTCTCCGGCTACCGGGACGATAAGCAAAGCTTTGAACCCGTGACGGATTACACGTGGCTTCATACTGGCTCGGCCGACCCGGCCCAACGATCGATCGAGGAATTTGACATCCTCCTACCGGCTGACGAGATCAGATCGGTGCACGCGTTTGACCTACCGACTTATCTCACCAAATTCAAACAGGCTGAACCATTCGAAGGACCACTTCAGCAAACCCGACCGCCCCGCGAAGTCGCCACAAGCGTCAGCAAGGCAGAGCGCTTCTACATGTTCTATGTTGGAGGCATATTTTCGATGCCCGTGGCCTCTTTCTTCTTCGGTGCGATAGGGCTAGCCACAGGCTTTCTTCTCACTTCTCTGTGCGGGCGAGCGTCCATGCTGGAAGAGACTGACAACCCGTAATCGCAACGGGATATGCGACGTCTGACGCGCAACGCGTTCTTCTCTGACGAAAAACTGGTCAGGATTCTCATGTTTTCGCCGCCTGCCGGGCGGTACCGTTGACTCCTATTCACTAAGCGGGAGTCGACATGCGCCCCTACACCACGAAACACGACGACGATCTCCGGCTCGGGGCTCCGTCGAGCCTCCCCTCAGAGGATGCCTCGAACGCAGGGTCGCTTCGCGAGTGGCTTGCCGTTCTGAGCGAGCGCCTGAGCCACGTGTCGACCGCCGTCCGCGACCTGACGGGACGGACCAGCTTCGTCGACGACAGTACGGCAGACGTCCGTCGCCGCCTCGCCGTCGTCGAAGAACGCCTCAGTCACACCGCCACGAAGTCGTGGGTCCTCGGATGCGCCGTCGGGGTGTTGGCGGCCGGCCTGGCCGGCACACTGGGCGGATTCTGGTGGATCGTTCAGCAATACATCGGGCCGTTGCTGCGCGTTTCGGCCGGCTGAAGCAATCGAGCTAGAATCCTCCCGGCCGCGGAGCGCGGCAATCAGGGGAATCGGGATGAAAGGTTATCTGCTTGGGGCCGCCTTGCTGGCTGTTTGCGCATGGGGCTATCTACAGACAAAGAAGCTGACAGCCAGCGGCATCGAAGCGTTCTACCAGACCGACGCGGAAACGACAGGGCATCACTATACGGACGCATCCTGTGCGGTTCTGGCCGACGATTTCCGCGGCTCGTCGTCAGGAGTGATCAATGGTAGGGCCGTCCCGCAAAGGACAATCGGAAAGCCCGAATTCTGTGACAACATGAAGAAGTTCTCCGACACGCTCGAGAACTTCGAGAAGCGCTCGGGCCGAAGCGCCGAGCCCTCTTACAGCACGGACCTCACTGACACGACCTATGCCGCCGACCATCGCAGCGCCACCGTGCACGTGGCCTACCAGTACAGACTGCTTGGCGGGCGCCTGATGAACGTCCACGGCACGCGTGTGGATACCCTGGTCAAGCGCGATGGCAAGGTGCTCCTGCTCGCCAGCGAGGACCACACCAACGGAACGATCGGCCCCCAGTGACGGCTCAGGCGTAGTGCGTCGGGTCCGGTACGCAGGCCTTGGCGAAGCCCTCCGCGCGGAGGCGGCAGGCATCGCAGTGACCGCAGGCGCGGCCCTGGGCATCGGCCTGGTAGCAGCTCACCGTGGCGGCGAAATCGACACCCAGGCGCATGCCCTCGCGGACGATATCGCCCTTGCCCATCTCCATCAGCGGCGCATGGATACGGATGCCGGCGCCTTCGACGCCAGCCTTGGTGGCCACGTTGGCCAACGACTGGAAGGATTCGATGAAGGCAGGACGGCAATCCGGGTAGCCGGAATAGTCGACGGCGTTGACGCCGCAAAAAATATCGCTCGATCCCAGCACTTCGGCCCAACCCAGCGCAATGGACAGCATGATGGTGTTGCGCGCCGGTACGTAGGTCACGGGGATGCCCGTCCCGCCGTCTTCCGGCACGTCGATGTCGGCGGTGAGCGCCGAGCCGCCAATGCTGCGCAGGTCCACGTGCACGGTCTTGTGCGTGACTGCGCCAAGCATCGTGGCGACGCGCTCCGACGCCTCGAGCTCCGAGCTGTGGCGCTGGCCATAGGCCACGCTCAGTGCGTACACCTCGAAGCCCTGCTCGCGTGCCATGGCGATCGTGACGGCGGAATCCATGCCACCCGACACGAGGATGACGGCCTTGCGGGAGGGGTTCGAAGCGTTCATGGCACTACCTTGATGTTGTCAGTGGCCAGCCGCGTCGTTCCATAGCAGCTTGTGCAACTGCAACTGGAATCGTACCGGCAGGCGTTCGGCGAGGATCCACTCGGCCAGCTCACGAGGCTGAACCTTCGACCACACCGGTGAAAAGAGCGGCATCACGCGTTGGTCCAGTGCGTGCTCGCGGACGACGTCTCGCGACCATTCGAAGTCGCCGCGGCTGGCGATGACGAACTTGACCTGGTCGTGCGGCAGCAGGTGGTCGAGGTTGGACCACAGGTTGCGCGCACACTCGCCGGAGTCCGGCGCCTTGAGATCCATCACCTTGCGGACGCGCGGATCGACGCCGGAGACATCCAGCGCGCCCGAGGTCTCGAGCGACACCTCGTGACCGGCGTCGCACAGCTTACGCAGCAGGATCAGGCAGCGCTTCTGCGCCAGCGGCTCACCGCCGGTGACGCAGACGTGTTTAGCGCCAAAGCTGGCGACATGCTCGACGATGGCGTCGATGTCATGCCACTGGCCGCCGTGGAACGAATATTCGGTGTCGCACCAGACACAGCGCAGCGGGCAGCCGGTAAGGCGCACGAAGACGGTCGGCCAGCCGATCGCATCGGCCTCGCCCTGCACGGAGTGGAAGATCTCGGTGATCCGCAGTCGTTCCGCGACGGGCGCGCCCGGCGGGAAGTCCGCCAGAGTTGCGGTGTTACCGTTCATGGGATCAGTTGGCCGTCTGGCGCTGCAGACGACGCAGGCGTTCCTGTGCGAGGYCAGCGGCCTTGGAACCCGGATACTTGGCCGAGACCTGTTTCAGAGTCGCGATGGCTGCGTCCTGCTGCTTCAGCTCGATTTGGCAATAGCCGACCTTGAGCAGGCCATCGGAGACTTTGTCGCTCTGCGGATACTGCTTGACCAGTCGCTGGAAGGCTTCGATCGCCACCGGATAGTTCATGGTCACGTAGTACGACTCGCCCAGCCAGTAATAAGCGTTGGGCGCGAGCGGGCTGTCCGGATACTTGGTCAGGAAGTCGCGAAACCCGCGCGAAGCGGTGACGTAGTCACCCGCACGTAGCGACTTGAACGCAGCGTCGTACGCAGCCTGTTCGGTGGCGCTGGCCGCGGCCGTCGGCGCGGTCGCGGGCGCTGCCTGCTGGCCTGCCGCCGGAGCGACTGCCGTAGGCGTGGGCGCGGGAGCCTGGGGTGCATTGGGGGACGCGGCGGGCGACGGGGCCTGCGCTGCTCCACCCTTTTCAAGACGACCCAGCCGCGAATCGACATCCGCGTACTGCGCCTTCTGGGAATCCTGGAGTTGCTGGTTCTGGTGCTGCAGCTCTTCGATCTGACCCTGCAACTGCGAAAGCTGCTGCTGGAGATCGTTGACCTGGTTGACCAGCGGAGTCGTACCGGCGTCCTTCTGGGACTGCTGCTCGAGGCGCGACACACGGTCGGCGAGACTCAAGCGGGAGTCCTGCGCGTGGACGGGCAGACCAAAAAGCGTGGCGGACGCAATTGCGCCCGCCACGCCAAGCCTGGCCATAAAACGGTTAGCCAGAAGCTTCTTCATTACTTACTTCGCGGTGTAGACGATCTCAACGCGACGGTTCTTGGACCAGCAATCATCGTTGTGCTCACGGCAGGTCGGCTTTTCCTTACCGTAGCTCGTGACGTTGACCTGGCCAGCCGAACCGCCAGCAGCCTGGAGGGCGCTGGAAACGGCATTGCCGCGACGCTCGCCGAGGCCGAGGTTGTACTCACGCGTACCGCGCTCGTCGGTGTTGCCCTCGAGGGTCATAGCCGACTGCGGACGGTCCTGCAGGTACTTGGCGTGGCAAGCGATGATCTGCTGGAATTCCGGCTTCACATCGTTCTTGTCGAAATCGAAGTACACAACGCGCTGACGGAGGCAGGCATCGGTATCGAGATCCGACGGCTGGTACTTGCCGTCATTGGTGGGGGCCGTGGTCTGTGCAACCGGCTCAGCCGGGGGCGGCGTCACAGGCTTCACAGTCTTCTTGTTACAGGCGACCGCGCCCACGCAAAGCAGGGCGGCCAGGGTGACGCTAACGGTCTTATTCATGGGACGTTCCTTCAACAGTTGAGTTCCGACAGTCGATATACGGTTTCGGGACAGGCACCGCCGGTTGTCCGGCTGTTTTTCTACTTACATCTACGCCGACGGGGTGCTGTCCCGCACCCTGCGTCTTCGTTCCGGCGACTGCCTTTAAAGCAACTGCCGGTTAACCTTGCGTCCGCAGAAAAGGCGCGGAACACCCGCGCCCCTTCCCTGGACTTTGCCGATGTCGCGGCCCGAAACGGGCGCGCCATCAACGCTGTCTATAGGGTCCCCAGGACGGCTCGCGCACGTCACCGTCCGCGAGGACGAGACGCTGGCGTACCAGGCCGTCTGCCGAAACCGCATACAGGACACCTCGCGTACCCTGCGATGCCGCATAAAGCAGCATGCTGGCATTTGGCGCGAAGCTGGGCGAATCGTCCACGTTACCCGGGGAAACGAAGCGCACCTGCCCGCCCAGACTGCGGTCCATGATAGCGATACGATACACGTTCCCGTTGCCCTGCACCATCGCAATCTGCTTGCCGTCGAAGCTCACCGAGGCGCTGGCGTTGAAGCCGCCCTGGAAGGTGACGCGCGTGGCCGCACCACCCGATGCTGACATCTGGTAGATCTGCGGCTTGCCCGAGCGATCCGACGTAAACAGGATGCTCTGGCCGTCCGGCGTGAACGTCGGCTCGGTATCGATCGAGAAGTTGTTGGTCAGGCGCGTCTCGGCGTGGCTGGCCACGTCGATCACGAAGATCTCGGGGTTACCCACGTAGGACAGGCTCACGGCAAGCTTGCTGCCATCCGGCGACCAGGCCGGTGCGCTGTTGATGCCACGCGGGTGGGCGGCGATCAGGCTGCGCGAACCGGTGGAGATGTTCTGTACGTAGACGGCCGAGTTGCCGCTTTCGAACGAGACGTAGGCAATCTTGTTGCCGTCCGGCGACCAGGACGGCGACAGGAGCGACTCGCGCGAACGGGCCACGGTCTGCGGGTTGAAGCCGTCCGAGTCCGCGACGATCAGCGAATAGGTCGCGTTGTTACCGGTACCCACCGCCGTGATGTAGGCGATGCGGGTCCAGAAGGCGCCACGGACGCCGGTGATCTTTTCATAGATCTGGTCGGCGATCTGGTGGGCAACGCCACGCAGGTCACCCGCCGGGGCGGTGAACGACTGGGCCAGCAGGCTCTGCTGCTTGTTCACGTCCCACAGCTCGTACTCGACCTTGAGCATGCCGCCGCCCGCATCGTTGATGCGACCGATGGTCAGGAAGTCCTGCTTCAAGAGGCGCCAGGTCGGGAACTTGATGTCCGATCCCTGCGACGGCGTCTCGACGATGTCGGCCTTGTCGAGCGAACGGAACTTGCCCGAACGGTTGAAATCCGCGCGAATGACGTCTGCGACGTCGGTCGGCAGCGGCGCACCGCCGGCCTGGGCGAAAGGCACCACGGCGATAGGCGTTGCGGTCTTGAGGCCACCGACAATGTCGACGTTGAGCGACTGGGCAGCGGCAGGGCCGGCCACGAAGGCGGTCAGCACGACCAGGAGGAGAGCGAGGCGGGAAAGCGTTCTGCGCATGGGCGGATTCATTGCGACCTGGAAGTGTGAGACGGCGACGGCATGGTAACGCGATGGGGCCGGACAGCATGACCCGAATCTGAACCGCCCCGCCCGGCATCGACCGGATCGGGGCGGGCACCATCATTGCGGTCGGAACGTGAAGGTGAGGTTTCTCTGGAACACGTCCTCGAAGCCCGCATAGGGCAACGGCTGGGCGCGAAGTACAGCATTCTCGATCGAGGCCTTGCCGGAAGCATCATAAGGACAGCTGGCGTCGGCCTTTGCGCTCAGCACCTGACCACCCGGGATCTGGGTGATGTGCACCATGCAGGGGGCGTTCGGCATGTTGTCCGGACGCAGCCAGTTCGGCGTCACCGCGTTCTGGATCGCTGCGATGTACAACGCCTGCTTGCTGTTGTCCTTGCCGTTCTGACCCGTCTGGAGCTTGTCGGCGGCCGGGACGTCATCGCGACCGTCGTCCTTGGCGTTCTCGAGGTCCTTCAACTGCTGGTCGGCCTGCTTCTTCTTGCTGTCGGCCTGCTTGGTCTGCGACTTGGCGGCGTCGAGCTGTTTGAAGATCTCGTCGATCTCCTTCTGTTTCTGCTTCTTCTTCTCGTCCTGCTGAGCGTCCAGCTCGGCCTGGCGCTGGCGCTGCTGCTCTTCCTGCAACTGCTTGGCGTTCTCGGCCTTCTGCACGGCGTCATCGACCACCTTCTCCTGGTCCTTCAGGGCGGGTGTCTTCGGCGGAGGCGGCAAGGTCTCGACTTTCGGCTTCTCGGGCTCAGGGGGCGTCGGCGTCGGCTGCGCCGGCGGAGGCGGCACCGTATTCGGCACCGGCTTGGTCGCGTGCTTCGGCGGCGGCGCACCGGTGGGCCCGATCAGGGTCGCTTCGATGATCTGACCCGGAAGCTGGATCGGCGCCGGACACTTCAGCGGATTCCATTCCGCGGGCACACCCAACGCTTCGGCCCACTTTTCGTAGTCCGTGCAGGGAATGATCGCGAAGCCCAGGAAGGCCACGATGCCCAGATGGAGAAGCGCGGCGAGGACGACCGCGCGGGGCGTGCCGTTACGGTTTTCCATTCTGCGCCGACTGCGGCTGGCTCATCAGGCCGATCTTGGAGACACCGGCCTCCTGAAGGATCGGGAGGATCGAATAGACCTTGCCATAGCCGACGCGCTCGTCGCCGGCGACCAGAACCTGGAGCTCCGGGTTGGCGTCGTGGAAGGCGGTGATCTTGGCCTTGAACTCGTCCGCGCTCACCGGCTCGCGCTTGGCGCCGTTGGCGGTGAGGTAGATGGTACCGGCCTCATCGACGGAGACGACGACAGGGTCCTTCTTATCCTGCAGGGACTTTGCATTGGTCTGCGGAAGCTGGATATCGACACCGAGGTTCATCATCGGCGTGGTGACCATGAAGATGATCAGCAGCACAAGCATGACGTCGATATACGGCACGACGTTGATCTCGGACTTCAGTTTCCGCTTCTGGCGGCGATGAACGTTGCGCGTAGCCATGGCGCGGGCTCAGGCCACGTCGTCGGCGTGGATCTGGCGCTGCAGCACCGAGGAGAACTCTTCCTGGAAGACCTCGTAGCGCGACGCGATCCGCTCGACCTTGGTGGCGAAGCGGTTGTACGCCCAGACGGCCGGGATCGCGGCGAACAGGCCCATGGCCGTGGCGATCAGCGCTTCGGAGATGTGCGGGGCGACCACGGAGATCGTCACGTCCTTCATCTCGCCGAGGCCCTGGAAGGCGCCCATGATGCCCCACACCGTGCCGAACAGGCCGATATACGGGCTGATCGAGCCGACGTTGGCGAGGAATTCGAGGTTCTGCTCGAGCTTGCCGATCTCGCGGGTGCCGGCAACGCGCATGGCGCGCTCGGAACCTTCCATGATGCGGTCAGCGTCGGACACCCGGCGCTGGCGCTGGCGGGCGAATTCGCGAAAGCCGGCTTCGAAGACGTTCTCGATGCCGTGCTGACCCTCGCGATTACCCACCTCACGAAACAGGGCGGCAAGATCCGCACCCGACCAGAAACGGTCTTCGAAGGTCTCGGCGTTGTCGTGGGCGGTCTTCAGCTGGCTGTACTTGCGGATGATGATCACCCACGACAGGAACGAGAACGCCAGCAGCAGGAGCATGACCAGTTGTACGGGCAGGCTCGCTTCCGCGACCAGCTTGAAAATGTTCAATCCACCGTTCATCGCTTGAAGACTCTCCGCCGGTATCTATGGCTTTAGTAAATGGGGAATTCGTTGGGGAACAGGTCCGCCGGAATCTGGGCCGGGCGCATCGTGTCGAGGTTCACGCAAGCCGCGCGCACCGTAGCGCGCACCAGCGTCGTGCCCCCACACACAATCTCCTGATCGAACAGCATACTGGCTGAACGACGTTCTTTGACGCCCACGCTGACCAGGAGTTCATCATTCAGACGGGCCGGGCGGAGGAAATCGAGCTGCATGTCCCGGACCACGAAGCCCAGGCTCGTCGCCTCACGCAGCACCACCTGGTCGATGCCCTGAGCGCGGAGCCACTCCGTGCGGGCCCGTTCCATGAAGCGAAGGTAGTTGGAATGGTAGACGACACCACCGGCATCGGTGTCTTCCCAGTAAATCCTTACGGGCCAGCTGAAGGCGCTCATGCGTCGTCCGAAAAGAGGTCTGGAGCCACCGTCTGGCGCGGTGGCGGGGTCAGGCCCAGATGGCGCCAGGCCTTGGCGGACGCCATGCGGCCACGAGCGCTGCGGATCAGGTAGCCCTGCTGGATCAGGTAAGGCTCGACCACGTCTTCCAGGGTGCCACGATCCTCGCTGAGAGCAGCGGCGAGCGATTCCACGCCGACCGGGCCTCCATCGAAGTTCTCGATGATGGTCTTCAGCAGGCGGCGATCGAGGTCGTCGAAGCCCAGGGCGTCGACCCGGAGCATGTCGGTGGCCGCGCGCGCCAGGTCATGGGTGATCTTGCCGTCGCCGCGGACCTCGGCGAAGTCGCGCACGCGACGTAGCAGCCGGTTGGCGATACGGGGCGTGCCCCGCGAGCGCCGGGCGATCTCCACGGCCCCTTCCATGTCGCATTCGATGTTGAAGATGCGGGCCGCACGACGGACGATGGCCGTCAGCTCGTCCACGCTGTAGAACTCCAGCCGCTGGATGATGCCGAAACGGTCGCGCAAGGGGCCGGTGAGCAGGCCCGCGCGGGTCGTCGCGCCAATCAGGGTGAACGGTGGCAAATCAAGCTTGATCGAGCGGGCCGCGGGGCCCTCGCCGATCATGATGTCGATCTGGAAGTCCTCCATGGCAGGGTAGAGCACTTCCTCGACGACAGGAGACAGGCGGTGGATCTCGTCGACGAAAAGGACGTCGTTTGCCTCGAGATTGGTCAGCAGCGCGGCGAGATCCCCCGCGCGCTCGAGCACCGGACCCGAGGTGGAGCGGACATTTACGCCCAGCTCGTTGGCAATCACGTGGGACAGCGTGGTCTTGCCCAGGCCCGGGGGCCCGAAGATCAGCACGTGGTCCAGCGCGCCCTGCCGGCGCCGCGCCGCCTCGATATAGATGGCCATCTGCTCGCGCACCGTCTCCTGACCGAGGTACTCGGAAAGCCGTTTCGGACGAATGCTGGCTTCCAGCGCATCGTCGTCCATGGCGGCGGTGGCGGAAATGATGCGGTGCTCGGACATGGCCGCATTATGGCAGGGTTTAGCCGACCTACCGCTTCGCGGTTCATCCTTCGGAATGCGCGTGATGGCGTACGGTCACCCTCCGTGACGAGAGACAGAGAAAGGTCACCACCGCGGCAGTCAAGGTGATGGCGGAAAGCACCAGAAGCAGGATGCGGAACGCCTCGTCGTACTGCTGCACGAGCAAGGCGCGCGGAATCGATGGCGCCCACCGTTGCGCCTGCGCCAGATCACCGGCCGCGAGCCGCGCGCCCAGGTCCCTGGCGGCACCCTGAGAAAGAAGCTGCCCGGCATCGGTCAGGCGAATTCTTGCATCGACGACGGAGGTGAGCACGGCCATCACGATGGCCAGCGCCACACCTTCCCCGGCGACACGCGTGGTGCTGAAAATGCCGGTGGCCATGCCTGCGCGGTCAATGGGCACGACCGTCATCGACAACCCATCCATCAGCCCCCAAGGAAATCCCGCGCCGCATCCGATGAGCAACATGGCCGGAATCATCGCCGCCGGGTTGCCCCCGGGAACGCGACTCATGAGCCACAGACCGAAAGCAGCCACCAGCAATCCCGATGCGGAAAGCGCGCCCGGCGCGATCCAACGAGCAAGCCATGACGCGAACGAAGGCACCACCACGATGGGCGCACTAAGGGCCAGCATCAGCACACCCGCATCCAACTCATTGCGACCGTCGATGCCGATGAATCGCAGCGGCAGCAAAACTAACAGGACGATGTAGCAGTAGCACGTGCCGATCGGCAGCAACTGGATCCCGACGAAGCGCGGAAAGCGAAACAGCGAAAGATCCAACATGGGACGGCGAACCCGCAACTCCACCCAGACGAACAGGCCCGCAAACACCACGAAAGCGGCCAACAGCGTGACGGTCGGCAGACTGCTCCACCCGTACAGAGGAGCCTGCACCACCGCGAATGTGAAACTTCCCAACGCCATCGTGAAGGTTACGGCGCCAGCCCAGTCCACACCCGATGCGGCCGGATCGCGCGACTCGCGCATGGTCGTTGCACCGAAGATCAGTGCAGCCGCACCGATCAGGGCGATGCTCAGGAAGATCGAACGCCAACCGGCGTGTGCGATGAGGACACCGGCCAGTAGCGGCCCAAAAGCGAGGCCGATGCCGAAGCTCGTGCCGAGCGCACTAAAGGCCCGCATCAAGGCACGTCCCTGGAACACCTGAGCCAGCGACGCGGAACCACCCGCCAGCGCGGCGGCCGAGGCGGAACCCTGGAGTGCCCGAATGGTATCGATGGCGAGCACGCCCGGCGCAATACACAAGGCAAGCGACAACAGCGTCAGGCTCGCCACCCCACCCACGAATACGCGCTTGCGCCCGAACTCATCGGCCAACGCACCGGCCGCCATCAGCGAACTTCCGAACGTCAGCATGAAGGCATTGGTGATCCAGGCCAGATGCGCGCCGGCATTGGCGAACTCACGTCCAATGGCCAGCGTGGCCACGGCGCCTGCCGAGAAATTGAGCGGCAGGATCACGGCGGCAAGACAGACCGCTATGAGGACAGGCAGACCGCGCGATGGCGCGGGACGAGAGACGGTGAGCATGGACAGTTCCTTGGCAAAAGCAAGGACTGCATGCTATTTGGGACGCAATTAAAGATAATCAGGCCTAGATTCCGCGCATAGAGGACTTCATGTCTTGAATCAGGCCACGGTAAACCTCGCCCGCATTGCCACGTTCGTGCAGACAGCGGAATCCCTCAGTTTCGTCGGTGCCGCGCGGCAACTCGGCGTCTCTGCCTCGGCCGTGGGCAAGTCGATCGCGCGACTGGAGAAGTCGCTGGGTGCGCGCCTCTTCCAGCGCAGCACACGTACCATCCGTCTGACGGACGAAGGGCGACTTTTCTACGAACAATGCCGCAAGGTACTTGACGATCTGCACGACGCCGAAGCCATGGTGTCGGAGTCGACGCAAACGCCGCGCGGGCGACTCAAGGTAAGCCTGCCCACCATCGGATACCGCTTCCTGGTGCCGCATCTCGCAGAGTTCCACCAGATGTACCCGGACGTGGAGCTCGACATCGATTTTAGCGACCGCCTCGTCGATATCATCGAGGATGGCTTCGATGCCGTGATCCGAAGCGGCGATCTTCCGGACTCGCGGCTCATGTCGCGCCTGCTCGGGCCCTTCCGCTTCGTTCTGTGCGCCGCGCCCTCCTACGTGCAGCGGCGAGGCATGCCCGTCAGCGTCGCGGCGCTGGCCGAGCACGATTGCCTTCAGTTTCGCTTCCCGACCAGCGGCAAGATTCGCGACTGGCCCTTCGCCAGTGCCGGCACCGCGCATCACCCGCTGACCTGCAGCAACATGGAAGCGATACGGGCGGTAACGATCGAGGGGCTTGGGCTGGGCTACATGCCAGACTTCCTTGCCCGAGACGCCCTCGCCGACGGGACACTTCTACTCATTCCTTTGGCACTACCCGCCGACGAGGGACGCTTCTGGGTCGTATGGCCGTCCAGCCGCCAGCTCTCACCCAAGATTCGTGTCTTCGTCGACTTCGTCTGCGCGCGCCTGTTCAAGGAATCGGCCGACGGCTAGGACACCTTCGTCAGATCTCGACCTGCGCACCCAACTCGATCAGCCAGTTGCCCGGGATAATGCTGGCTTCCAGCGCATCGTCGTCCATGGCGGCGGTGGCGGAAATGATGCGGTGCTCGGACATGGAAGCATATGGCAGGTCTACGAGTGGGACGGCCCTCGCGGGCCGTCCCACCGGGCAACCAGCTTCACTCAGCCCCCGCCACCAAGACTCCTTGCGAGTTCCAGCATCGCCTCCTGGTTTATCTCGGTCGCGTCTCGATTCACCGGCTGGAGATCCAAGCGAAAGTCGGTGCTTTCGTTTACCCAGCCAACCGATACCAAGGTCGCTCCGTCGGGAGATTTCATGGTCTTGACGGTAGCAGGATGACCGTTGACCTCCGTATTGAGCCACTCTTTGACCAGAGTGATGGAACCGCCACTTTCCTGATACTCGGATTCATCGAGCTGGATGAACCCCAGGCCGGGGACATCCCATGACCGCGTGACTCCGCTCCATCGCCCACCGACGATGCCACCGGCCGTGGTTGCCTCGATCATCGGCACGTGCTCAAGTCGCGTACCGGCGACCGATATCGGCGCATAGCGCAAATGAGGGAGAATTTCGACGAGCGAGTGATATCGCCTGTCGAGACGCGACGACGCACCCCGCGTCGGCTCCACTGCCTGTGAAGCCAGACGCAGATCCGGAACAACGCCATCCTCCGCGGTGTACGAGCCAATGCTCGCCTGCTGGGCAATTTCCGAGCGGACTCGCTCGGCGACCGGCCCCACGAAGGGCGAGTCCTCCAGGGGAACGATGTGGAGGCCGGGGGACGTCGGCAACTTGGTGAGGTCGAGGCCGTCCTTGTGTGCCGCTTCGATGGTCTCCGACGAAGGCTTAAGAAAAGCGGTAGCGACATCCGTCGCCGATAGATTGCTCATGGGTGCCAGGGCGAGTGCAGCGGACAACGCGTGGCACAGACCGGAAACTCTTTTCTTCGAGACTGTCATGTCACCACTCCGTCAAATTGCAGTTAGTGGTGGTCGTCCAGTGCGTTGAAAGCCGCGCCATGTCGTCACCGTACATGTGATACCCGGACACTGTGTTCCGGCTCCAATCACCTACGTCACCTGCGTAGGATCGCCACGTCACATTCCATGGCGCGTGCACGGAATGCCCGCCCACCGACCCGAACCCCGTGTGCAGGCTTTGGGTATACATGTAGTGAGTTTGGAGGGCCGGACGGTCGTAGGTGACCGACTCGTTGATGGCGCCGGCCACACAATTGGCGCGACTAAGCCATGTAACGCCGGCAGATGCGTCGGCACATATCGCCGCCGTTGCGAGCGCAAAGGCATATTTTACTGAACCCATGAGATCGCCTCATTTCATGTCCGCGAATCGGACACGTCGAGGCTAAGGTTCGAGCGTTGATCCATGAATCGGCCCGCATCGACGGGCGAGTAAGGGATAAGCATTGTCGAGGACGCGGGCGAATCCTGGCCGTACCGAGGACTCGCCCGTGCACATCAGGTCAGATCTCGACCTGCGCACCCAACTCGATCAACCGGTTGCCCGGGATCTGGAAGAAGGCCGTTGCCGGCATGGCGTTACGTGCCAGGAAAGCAAACAGCTTGTCGCGCCAGAGGGCCATGCCCGGACGACGCGCATCGGCGACGATGTTTTCACGGGACAGGAAGAACGTGGTGTCCATCATGTCGAAGTCGAGACCCTTGGGTCCGGCACGACCGAGCGACGCCGGAATGTTCGGATCCTCGGCAAAACCGTAGCGCAGCTGCAGCCCGTAGAAACCGCCGCCGTACTCGATGACGTCCATCCGCTCGTCGTAATCCGCCACGGGCGTCTCCAGCATCTCCACGGTGAGCAGCACGTTGCGCTCGTGCAGCACCTTGTTGTGCTTGAGGTTGTGCAGCATCGCGTGCGGTACGGAGTTCTGGTTGGCGGTGAGGAACACGGCCGTACCCGGCACACGCAGCGGTGGGTGGTCCGAGATATTGGCAACGAAGGGCTCGAGCGCGAGACCGGACTGCTTGATCTCGCGAACCACGAGGTCCCTGCCCCGGCGCCAGGTGGTCATGATGGTGAAGATCACCACGCCGAGCACCAGCGGGAACCAGCCGCCGTGCGCGATCTTCAGCGCGTTGGCGCCGAAGAATGCGAGGTCGACAATGAGGAAGACCACGCCCACGGTGAT
Organism: Luteibacter sp. P4_D7_3; assembly: GCF_056401735.1. Lineage (NCBI taxonomy): Bacteria > Pseudomonadati > Pseudomonadota > Gammaproteobacteria > Lysobacterales > Rhodanobacteraceae > Luteibacter > Luteibacter sp. P4_D7_3. The sequence goes on along the minus strand of NZ_JBFUIT010000033.1, from coordinate 7,659 downwards.
GACCGCGGACCAGTGCCAATGCCAGCGATAACGTGCGACGACGAGGGCCAGCAACGTGGTCATCGTCATCGTGCCGGTCACGGCGATACCGTAGGCCGCGCCGAGGTTGTTCGACGAACGGAAGCCGATCACTGCCAGCACCACGAGGACGAGCAGAAGGCGGTTGACCCAGGGCACGAAGATCTGCCCGGACATCTCGTGGGAGGTGTGCACCACGGCCATGCGCGGCGAGTAACCCAGGGACATCGCTTCGCGCGTCATCGAGAAGGCGCCCGAAATCACGGCCTGCGATGCGATCACTGCCGAAGCCGTGGCCAGCGCGATCATCGGGTAGAGCAGGTTTTCCGGCACCATCTTGTAGAAGGGATTCTCGATCGCGCTCGGATCGTGCAGCAGCAGCGCGCCCTGCCCGAAATAGTTGATCAGCAGGGCCGGCAGGACAAAGAAGAACCAGGCCAGGCGGATCGGCTTCTTGCCGAAGTGACCCATGTCCGCGTAGAGCGCTTCGCCGCCGGTAAGGGCCAGCACCACGCCTCCCAGGGCGATGAAAGCCTGCTTACCGTGCTCCATGAAGAAGCGAACCGCATACACGGGATTGAGCGCGTACAGCACCTGCGGATGATCGACGAGCTGACGCAGGCCGAGCCATGCAAGAACGAAGAACCAGACGATCATGACCGGCGCGAACGCCTTGCCGACGATCTCGGTGCCGTGACGCTGAATGGCGAAGAGCGCCACCAGGATGACCAGGCAGATTGGCAACACGTAGGTCTCGAGGGAGGGCGCAGCAACCTCCAGGCCTTCCACCGCCGAAAGTACCGACATGGCGGGCGTGATCACGCCATCGCCGTAGAACAGGGACGCACCGAAGATACCGATGGCCGCAAGCACCCAGCGGGCGCGGGGCGAGCCGCTGACACTGCGCTGGGCCAGCGCCATCAGCGCCATGATGCCACCCTCGCCCTTGTTGTCGGCGCGCATGACGAAGGTGACGTACTTGAGCGAGATCACCATCAACAGCGACCAGAAGATCAGCGACAACACGCCGAGCACGGCCATCGGTTGCGGCGTCATGCCGTGAGTGCCGAGCGTCTCCTTCATCGTGTACAGGGGACTCGTACCGATGTCGCCGAAGACGATGCCGATGGCACCGAGCGCAAGCGCGGCCAGTTTCTTGCCGTGCGCGTTGCGCAGCTCTTCAGCGTGATTATGCTGACCCATGGTTCAACTTCCCAGCGCGGCGCGTAGCGCCTTGCGAATGATGGCTTCGGCGGTGTCGCCATCGGCGGCGACTTTCTGCACAAGGCGCGAAGCTTCCACGGGCTTGTAACCGAGTTGTTGGAGGGCAACGGTGGCCTCGGCCACCGGATCGGCGGGTACGACTTCACCGGCAACGGTCGAAGGCAGGCGTACACCCACGGCGTCGACGCGGTCGCGCAACTCGACCACCATGCGCTCGGCGGTCTTCTTGCCGATGCCTGGAATCTTGGTCAGTGCGACCACGTCACCGGCATGAACCAGCCGGGACAGATCGTCGGTGGACACACCCGAAAGGACGGCCAGCGCGATCTTCGCGCCGATACCGCTGACCTTGAGCAGGTGACGGAACATGGCCCGGTCAGGCTCCCGGAGGAACCCGTAAAGCGAAACGCCATCCTCTCTTACCGCGTAATGGATAAGCAGGGTGACTTCCTTGCCGGTGGCCGGGAGATCGTAAATCGTGGACATCGGGGCGTCGACGTCGTAGCCGACACCGCCTACCTCGATAAGCAACGACGGAGGCTGCTTGCTGATGAGAGTCCCGCGCAGTCGACCGATCATCGGCGACGCCTCCATGCCGTGCGCGGGATGCCCACGCGTTCGATACTGGTCCGGGTGTGCGCATGGGCGACAGCGATCGCCAGCGCATCGGCGGCGTCCGCCTGGAGCGGACCCTTGATGCCGAGAATCAACCCGATCATGTGCTGGACCTGGGTCTTGTCGGCGCGGCCTGTTCCGACCACTGCCTGCTTGACCTCGGTCGCCGCGTATTCATGCACGATCACTCCCTTACTGACCATGGCGACAATCGCCGCGCCACGCGCCTGACCCAGTTTGAGCGCTGAGTCGGGGTTGCGCGCCATGAAAACACGCTCGATCGCGGCTTCGACCGGACCATGCTCGCCGATGATGGCGCAGAGTTCGTCAAAGATGCGTTTGAGGCGCAGCGGGAAGGTCGCCTCCCCGCCAATGACGAGCGCACCGTGCCAGACGTGAGTCAACGTGCCGTTGTCGGCCACGTCGATCACGCCCACACCCGTGCGCTGGCTGCCCGGATCGATACCGAGAATGCGGGTCATGACAGCGAGGGGTTCACGAGCTCACGCGTCTTCCGCATCCTGGCTGGGCAGGATGGCGTTGTGGTAGACCTCGTCCACGTCGTCGAGGTCGTTCAGGCGGGTCAGCAGCTTCTCGAAATGCTCGAGGGCTTCGCCGGAAGGCGTCACCAGCGGGCCGTTCGGGCGCATGACCACGTCGGAACCGTCGATGTCGAAGCCAGCGGCGACCAGCGCCTTACGCATGGCTTCGACGGCGATCGGATCGGGAGCGAGCAACACGCTGCCGATACCGTTCTCGATGACGATGTCCTCGGCGTTGTTCTCGATGGCGGCTTCTTCCAGCTTCGCCTCGACATCGGCGTCGCCGCCGGTGTGGACGACCACCTGGCCGACGCGGGTGAACTGGAAGGCCACCGAGTTCGTCGTGCCGAGGTTGCCGCCGAGCTTGGTCAGCGCAGCGCGGACGTCGGCGACCGTGCGGGTCTGGTTGTCGGTGACGCAGTCGATGATCAGCGCGGTACCCGCCGGACCGTAGCCCTCATAGCGGATCTCGTGCATGTCGGCGCCGCCTTCGGCACCCGAGCCGCGCTTGATCGCGCGGTCGATCGTGTCCCGGGTCATATTGGCGCCCAGGGCCTTGTCCACGGCTGCCCGCAGGCGCGGGTTGCCATTGGGATCGGGCACGCCGCCACGGGTGGCAATGGTGATTTCGCGGATCAGCTTGGTGAACACCTTGGCGCGCTTGGCGTCTTCGGCGTTCTTGCGACCTTCGATGGACGGGCCTCTACCCATGTGCGTTTCCTGGCTCTACCGGACTGACGAGGGCGCGATTCTAGCCGCAATCACGTTAAGGGGCTAAGGGGGTGTCAAACCGACCGTCCCGAAGAAAAACAGCAACCTGCTTCGCCACATCGGCGGACATCAGCATCCCGGTGTGGCTGGTCTCCAAGACGCAGTGGCCGGCCAGGCCGGGCAAACGGGTTTCTTCGACGCCGACGGAGCCATCGTGCTCGTCACCCAGCGCACCGACGAAGGCGCCCAGGCCGACGGGCATGCGACCAGCGATCATGCCGACCTCGCGAGCGCCATCCCAACGGTCCAGGCCGTGCTCGAGGAGCTCGCGCGAGCGGCCGAGCAGCATATCCCCGCCCCAGCGATGGGTGAGGCCGCGGGCCGCCCCGCTACCATTGAGCGGTGAACCGAGGCAGACGATCCGCCCCTGCGGCAAATCGTCATCCCTGCAGGCAAGCAGGGCGAGAATCCCGCCGAGGCTGTGTCCGACTACATGCACCGGGCCCGGGCCCAGGCTGCGGATCCGCTTGCGCAGGCGAGTGATCGCCTGCTCCGGCGGCGCGGCCACACTCATGTATTCGAACTGGTGAACGCTGAAACCTTCTTCGCGAAGGCGCCGATGCAGCATGGCCATGGCGAATCCCCGCATCCACAGACCGTGGAGAAGCAGGACTTCGGGCAGGTTGTCGGTCATCGGTATGCGACGCCGGTCAGGCCTTGGGCTCCACGGCGACGCGAACGTGGAGTTCCTTCAGCTGCGGCTCGGAAACCGGCGACGGCGCGTCGGTCATGAGGTCCTGCGCGCTGGTCGTCTTCGGGAAGGCGATGACATCACGGATGGACTCTGTGCCGGCCATCAGGGCGGCGATGCGATCGATACCGAAGGCCAGGCCGCCGTGGGGCGGCGCGCCCATGCGCAGCGCCTTGAGCAGGAAGCCGAACTTGGCGTCGGCCTCCTCCGCGCCGATGCCGAGCAGCTCGAACACGGCGCTCTGCATGTCCGGGCGATGGATAYGGATGGAACCGCCGCCGATCTCGTTGCCGTTGAGGACCATGTCATAGCCGCGACTCACCGAGTTGGCGGCGTTCGCGCGAAGGTCGGCGATATCGTCGACCTTGGGCGCGGTAAACGGATGATGGAGCGCCACGTAGCGCTGCTCGTCCGCGTCGTATTCGAACATCGGGAAATCGGTGACCCAGAGCGGCTTCCACGCGTTCTCGACCATGCCGCGATCGCGACCCAGCTTGATGCGGAGCGCCCCCATGAAATCGGTGACCGTTTTCCAGCTGCCTGCGCCAAAGAACACGATGTCGCCGGAGGCGGCGCCGGTAAGCGTCAGCACCTGCTCGAGGGCGGCATCGTCGAGGAACTTGGCGACGGGTGAGTTGATACCCTCACGCCCCTTGGCGAGGTCGTCCACCTTCAGCCAGGCCAGGCCTTTCGCACCGTACTTGCCGGCGTATTCGGTCAGGCCATCGATGTCCTTGCGGGACAGGTCGGCGGCACCCGGCACGCGCAGGGCGGCCACGCGGCCGGCCGGATCGTTGGCCGGACCGGAAAACACCTTGAACTCGACGTGCTTCACCGCGTCGGCGATATCGGTCAGTTCCAGGGGGATACGCAGGTCGGGCTTGTCCGATCCAAAACGGCGCATGGCCTCTTCGTAGGTCATGCGCGGGAAGCTGGCAGCGAGCTCGACCTGGCGCACTTCACGGAACACATGGCGAATCAGGTTCTCGACGAAATCCTGCACGTCGCGCTCTTCAACGAAAGCGAACTCAAGGTCGAGCTGGGTGAATTCCGGTTGGCGGTCGGCGCGAAGGTCCTCGTCGCGGAAGCAACGGGCGATCTGGTAGTAGCGGTCGAAGCCAGCCATCATCAGGAGCTGCTTGAACAGCTGGGGCGACTGCGGCAGCGCGTAGAACTGACCCGGATGCACGCGGCTCGGCACGAGGTAGTCACGCGCACCTTCGGGCGTGGCCTTGGTCAGGATCGGGGTTTCGATGTCCTGGAAACCCGCGTTGTCCAGATACCGACGCAGCTCGCGAACCAGCCGGGTGCGGGTGCGCATCATCTGCTGCATTTCCGGACGGCGCAGATCGAGGTGGCGGTAGGTCATCCGCATGTCTTCGTTCGGCGTTTCATGCAGCGCGAAGGGAAGATCCCGGGCCGCATTGAGGATCTCGACCTTGTCGGCGATCAACTCGACGGTGCCGGTCTTCAACTTGTCGTTGGCCGCCAGGCGCTTGCGGACCTGCCCGGTCACCCGGATGCAATACTCGTAACCCAGCTCGCCGGCAACGGCGAAAGCATCGGCGTTCTCGCGCTCGATCACTACCTGGGCGACGCCCTCGTGATCACGCAGGTCGACAAAGGCCACATGGCTTTGCAGGCGCAGGGTATTGACCCATCCGCAAAGGGTGACGTTCTGGTCGATCAGCGACTCGTCGATGAGTCCGCAAAAATGGCTGCGCATGCGCTTGAAGCTTCGTGGGAAAAGACCCCGGATCGTACCACGCCCCAGGGTCCCGCCTCCCGTTCCGGGGCTCAGCGACCGCCCACGGAGAAGATGCCGCGACACCCCCGGTCGACCCAGATGCCGTCGCGATCGACGCCCCAGCTGTAGCCTTCCTGGCACCGCGCGTCCGAGTCCTGGCGGATCAGGCGCGGCCGCCCGTAGCGCGTGTCGACATCGCAATGGCCATAGCCGCCGTTATGGCTGCCGCAGTCGATCGTGCGCTGCGGACGGTCGTCGCCCCACCCCGGGCGACCCTCCCCGCCGGGTCGCCCGCCACCCCAGCCACCAGCCTCGGCGAAGATGCCGCGGCAACCCCGGTCAACCCAGATGGCATGGATGTTCTGGTCGAAGCCCCAGGTGCGATCACGAACGCAGGCCGCCTTCGAGTCCTGGCGAACCAGCTGCGCATCACGCCAGCGCACCGGGCATCGCCCCGGCTTGTTATCACTGCTTCCGCAGTCGATCGTACCGCGTTGCGCCTGCGCTACCGGCGACACCAAACCCATCGTCACAGCCATCGCCACCAGGACAAGGCCACCCAGCACACCGCGCATACGCACACTCCGTTGTCATTCCAAGGATGGGCATACGCTATCGCAAGAAATTGCAACGGGCTTTGAATGGTGGGCGACGGCTCCCCCGCCGAATCAGCTGTTACCCGATCCGGACGAGGAGGAACCGCCTTTGGTGGCGGGTGCGGGCGGGGCCGCGGGGGCAGGCGCCGGGGCGGCCGCGGGCGTCGCGGCGGGAGCCGGTGCAGGTGCGCCGGAGGAGCCTTCCGCAAGATTTTTCTTCTTGTCCCCGTCTTTCTTGAAGTCCGTTTCGTACCAGCCGCCACCCGCCAGGCGGAACTGGGGCGCGCTCAGCATGCGGCCCACCTGCGATTCGCCGCAGTTCGGGCAGACGGTGGGATCGGCGTCGGACATCTTCTGCAGCCGCTCGAAGCGGTGCCCGCAGGCTTTGCACTGGAACTCGTAGATGGGCATGTGGCGGTTCTCTGAACGTCAGCCCGCGATTATCTGCCCGTAAGCTTCACGCCGGAATACTTTTGCGTTGCACCAATAGGGAGAAAAAAGCCAGTTTCATGCCAAGCCCTTGAAAATAGGTGTATCGAAGCCTTTGTTTCCCCATGATGGCGCACGCGTGACGAATCTGTTGACGCGCCGCAGCGAGAATGCCTAGCGTCGATCCCAGCGCGGCTTTCCAACCGCGTCCGCGGGGCACTCCCGCCCTGCGTGCGTAGCTCGCCTAGGGGACCCATCGATGACGACAGGCAAGACCTCTCGACGCAAGCCGGCGGCCAGCTTCTGGCTCCCTGCCCTCGGACTCATGATCGTGATGCCCGGTTACGCTCAGGACAGCACGCCACCGCCGGACGCCAAGCAAGCCCGCCAGCTCGACCAGGTCGTGGTGACCGGTACCCGCAGCACCAACCGGACCGAAGCGGAATCATTGTCGCCGATCGACGTGCTTTCGCCCAAGGACCTCACCTCCAGCGGGGCGACGGACCTCGCCACGGCCCTGGGGCGACTCCTGCCTTCGCTGGACTTCCCACGCCCGGCGATCAACGACGGTAACGATGCCGTCCGGCCCGCGAGCCTGCGCGGTCTTTCACCGGACGACACCCTCGTGCTCGTCGACGGCAAGCGCTACCACACGTCCGCGCTGGTCAACTACAACAACTCCGTCGGCCGCGGGGCCGCACCCGCCGACCTCAATTCCATTCCGATCTCCGCGATCGATCACATCGAAGTGTTGCGCGACGGCGCCGCCGCGCAGTACGGCTCCGATGCCATCGCTGGCGTCATCAACATCGTGCTCAAGCACGGCGCCGGCGAAGGCAAGAACAGCATCAATGCCAACGGCGGCATCATGAGCCAACGCGACGGTGCCACCAACGGCATCGACGGCTCCATGGGCGTCGACCTGGGCGGCAAGGGTGCGGATGCGAAGGGCTGGCTGCGCGTCGCCTGGAATTACCAGGACGCCATGAACACCAACCGGCGCTCGCCCCTGTCGCTGTATTCACC
>NZ_JBFUIT010000032.1:0-22664 GCF_056401735.1 Luteibacter sp. P4_D7_3 | reverse complement strand
GGTCGGTGACAGCGGCAGCGGCCGTGGTGGAGAGGATCAGTGCCGCCACCGCGCTTACGAATTTCCTCATCGATCGAACGTCAGTCGCTGGCCGCGGACGCTTTCATCCACGGTCTTGCCGTCCCACACGCGCTGGCCGTTGACGAAGGTCGAGGCGATGCTGCTGCTGAAGGTTTCGCCCTCGAACGGCGACCAGCCGCATTTGGATAGCACTTCCTCGCGAACGACGGTGTGCTTGCGCTTGGGATCGACCAGGACGAGGTCGGCGGCATAGCCTTCACGCAGGAAACCGCGGTTTTCCACGTCGAACAGCTTGGCTGGCGCATGGCAGACGGCCTCGACGACGCGCTCCAGGGTCAGCTTGCCTTCGAAGACTCGCTCGAGCGCCGCCTGCAAGGCGTATTGAACCAAGGGCAGGCCGGATGGCGCCTTGTCATATTTCTGCGCTTTTTCTTCGAGAAGATGCGGTGCGTGGTCGGTGGCCAGAACATCCAGGCGACCTTCGGCGAGCGCCTTGGTGATGGCCTCGCGGTCCGATTCGTCCTTGATCGCCGGATTGCACTTGATCAGGAACCCGAGGCGTTCGTAGTCCGGCGCCGCGAAATGCAGGAAGTGCACGCAGGTTTCCGCAGTGATCTTCTTGCCTTCGATCGGGCCCGGCTCGAACAGGGCCAGTTCGTCGGCGGTCGAGATATGCAGCACATGCAGGCGGGTGCCATGTTTCTTAGCGAGCGAAATCGCCAGCTTCGTGGACTTGATGCAGGCCTCGCGCGAACGGATGAGCGGATGCTCGCGGGCGGGGATGTCCTCGCCGTAGACCTCATGGGCCTTGGCAAGGTTCACGTCGATCATCGGCGTGTCTTCGCAGTGCGTGATGATCGGCGTGGGCGCGTCGCGGAAGATGTGGTCGAGAGTTTCCGGATTGTCGACCAGCATGTTGCCGGTCGAGGCACCCATGAATACCTTGATGCCCGGAGCGGCCTTGGGATCGAGGGCACGGATGGCTTCGAGGTTGTCGTTACTGGCGCCCATGTAGAAGGCATAGTTGRCCCGAGATGTTTCGGAGGCCCGGGTGTACTTGGCTTCCAGTGAATCGCGGTCGAGCGCCGGCGGCTTGGTGTTCGGCATTTCCATGAAGCTGGTGATGCCGCCGGCCGCGCAGGCGGTGGACTCACTGGCGATATCGGCCTTCTGGGTGAGGCCCGGTTCGCGGAAGTGCACCTGGTCGTCGATCATCCCCGGGAGTAGCCACAGGCCCGACGCGTCGATCACCTGTTCGTCACGCTCTTTTTCCAGGCCTTGAGCGATGGTCGCGATTTTTCCATCGCGCAAACGTACGTCGGCAGTGAAACGGCGATTTTCGTTGATCAGTTCGGCGTTCTTGATGAGCCAGGCGTCAGTCATGGATATGTGCTCCTTGGGCGCCACATCGGCGCAGGACGAAATGATCGGGTACGGGGTCCATGCCACCTTCGCAAAAGGGCTGGCAACGGCAGATGCGCCAGGCGCCAAGCACGGAGCCGCGCACCGGACCGAAGCGGGCTATGGCAACCCGTGCATAATCGGAACAGGATGGATGGAACCGGCAGCGCGTCCCTAGAAGGGGGCTCAGCCATCGTTTATAGAGGGACAGAAGGAATAGTAGGAGGCGGGTCACTTTTCAGTCCGGGGTCGACCGGCGTCAGCCAGCCGACAGTATCCCAGAAGATAGGTTGCTGGGCTAACGCATCTGGGCTATAACACCCCGCCGCCACGGCCACCGAGGTGAAGGAAATGGCGAAAATCGCTCGTAGTTCCGCAACTGCCAAGGGCGCCGCCAAAAAGGGCGGAGCCGGTGATGTGAGTAAGGCCAGGACGGCTACGGCCGTGGTGAAAACAAAGACGCCGGCGAAGACCGCAGTCAGTGCCGCGGCTAAGCCCGCGACGAAGACCTCGGCCAAGACGGCTCCGAAGAAGGCCGCACCGGTGAAGTCCGCGCCTGCAAAGAGTGTTCCCGCGAAGCCGGTAGCCAAGGTTGCCGCCAAGAAGGCGCCCGCCAAGGCCGAGCCGGTCAAGGCAGCTCCCAAGGTTGCCACCAGGCCGGCGACGAAGGCGGCTGCAAAGCCCGACACGAAGCCGGTGGCGAAGGCGCCTGCCAAGAAGGCGGTTCCCGCCGCGCCAACGAAAGCCGCAGCGCCCGCAGTGACCGCGGCGGCTGCCAAGAAGACAACTGCGGCGCCGGCCAAGAGCGCCGCACCCGCACCCGCGCCGGTGGTGAAGAAAGTCACCCCGGCCAACGATGTCGCGCCGCCCGTCAAGGGTCGCACGGCATCGGCCGTTGCTGCTGTGGCACCCCGGACAGCGTCCGCGGTGGGCAGCGCTACCTCATCCAGAAACGAGAAGTCCGCTCAATCCAGCATGAACAGCACAGCTTCCAATACCGCCGATAACGGCATCACGCGCGAAGACGGCCGCTATGCGCTGCCCGCTTCGACTGTCATCGACCTGCCCAAGGGCTACAAGCCGGGCAGTGACGAGGAGTACATGAGTCCTCGTCACCTCGCTTACTTCCGCAACAAGCTCAAGGACTGGCGCGACCAGCTCGTCGAGGAGTCCCGCCAGACCATGGACAACCTCCGCGAGGAAGTCCGTGATGTGGGTGACGAGGCCGAGCGCGCTACGCGCGAGACCGAAAACYCGCTCGAGCTGCGTACCCGCGATCGCTACCGCAAGCTGATCTCCAAGATCGACAAGGCCCTGCGTCGGATCGAGGAAGGCCGCTACGGTTTCTGCGAAGAGACCGACGAGGAAATCGGTGTGGAGCGCCTCGACGCCCGCCCGATCGCCACGTTGACGCTCGACGCGCAGGAGCGCCGCGAGCACCTGCAGAAGCAGATGGGCGACTGATCGTCCCTCGCGCTTCGGCAACAAAAAAGCCCCGCCAGCGATGACGGGGCTTTTTTGTAGCAGGCCGTTGTAGGAGCCGATTCATCGGCGATCCCGCGGCAGCGGGCCAGTTCGACGCGAGCACCCATCGCCGCTGAAGCGGCTCCCACAGGGTCAGCGCAACCGGATCTCAGTCCGCCAGGGTCGCGGCAGCGTAGGCCTTGGCCTTGGCCAGCATGGCCGACAGGCCGTTGGAGCGGGTAGGGGAGAGGTGCTTCGCCAGCCCGATCTCCTGGACGAACGCCGGTTCCGTATCGACGATCTCTCGCGCCGAACGGCCGGAGTAGACGCGAAGCATCAGCGCGATCAGTCCGGAAACGATGGCCGAGTCGCTGGCGGCGTCGAAATACATCTTCGACGCATCCCCCGACGGAATCAGCCAGACCATCGACTGACACCCGTGCACGCGGTTCTCTTCGGTCTTGCTGGCGTCCGGGAAGGGCGCCAGCTGTCGGCCGAGGTCGATCAGGTACTGATAGCGCTCGGTCCAGTCGCTGAAGAAGGCGAATTCCTCGGCGATCGCGGCCTGGGCTTCTGCAGCCGTGGCTTCCTGGGGTTCGTTCATGCCTTCACCACACTCCAGCGCGTGCCTTGTGCGCTGTCTTCGATCGCGATGCCCAGGTCCTTGAGCTGATCGCGAATGGCATCGGAGCGGGCGAAATCCTTCGCGGCGCGGGCGGCGCGGCGTTCCTCGAGCAGGGCCTCGATGGCTCCTGCATCGATCGCTTCGCCTGGGTTGCCCTGGCGGAACCAGGCTTCGGGGTCTTCGGCGAGCAGGCCGAGCAGGGCGGCACCGCCAAGCAGGGCGGCCTTCGCCGAGGCGCGCTCCTCACCGGTGGCGCGGCGCGCATGGTCGGCCAACTGGGATATCTCGGCAAGGGCCTGGGGCGTATTCAGGTCGTCGCATAGCGCGGCCTCGACAGCCGGGGGTATCACCGGCGTACCGGCATCCACGTCGGCCATGTCGCGCAGCACGCCGTACCAGCCGTCGAGGGTGCGCACGGCCTGCGTCATGGCGGTATCGGACCAGTCCAACGGCTGGCGGTAGTGGCCGCGAAGCAGCATCAGGCGAAGCGCCTCGGCGGGGTGCTTGTCCAGCAGCTGATGCAACTGGAGCACGTTGCCCAGCGACTTCGACATCTTGCGACCGTCAAAGGTGAGCATCCCGTTGTGCATCCAGAATCGTGCGAATGGCTTGCCGCCGTGCGCGCAGACGCTCTGGGCGATCTCGTTTTCGTGATGGGGGAAGGTGAGATCGACGCCACCCGCGTGAATGTCGATGGTGTCCCCCAGATGGGCCTCGCTCATGGCGGAGCACTCGATGTGCCAGCCGGGGCGACCCCGACCCCAGGGGCTGTCCCAGCCAGGCAGCGTCTCGTCAGAAGGCTTCCACAGCACGAAGTCGCCCGGACTGTTCTTGTAGGGCGCCACTTCGACACGCGCGCCAGCGAGCAGCTCGTCCGGGTCGCGACCGGAAAGCGCGCCGTAGGCGGGGAAGGACTCGACGTTGAACAGGACGTGGCCTTCGGCTTCGTAAGCGTGTCCGCTGGCGATCAGCCGCTCGATCATGCGGATGATCTGAGGAATGTGATCCGTCGCGTAGGGCTCGACATCCGGCGGAGCCACGCCGAGACGCGCCAGGTCCTCGTTGTAGGCCTTGGCGTAGCGGCTGGTGATCTGCCCGATCGGTACACCCGCCGCCGCCGCCGCGTTGTTGATCTTGTCATCCACGTCGGTGATGTTCCGGGCGTAGACCAGCTTCGGGTAATGGCGCCGGATGAGGCGTGCCAGCACGTCGAAGACGACCGGCGGCCGGGCGTTGCCGATGTGGATGTAGTTGTAGACGGTGGGCCCGCAGACATACATGGTCACCCGCTGCGGATCGAGCGGGCTGAACGCTTCCGTGCGGCGCGACAGGGTGTTGTAGAGCGAGATCGGCATCGGGGATCCGTGGACGGGCGCGGCGGGCGGCCGGTCGGAGATATTAGCAAGCCCGGCGCGGCGTGCGGCACACGCGCGGCTCGGAATTCGGTTGACATGACTATGTGAAGGTCATCCCCGCGCCTCTAAGCGTGGATTCAGCGTGAACTTGATGAAATGCACCGGTAGGCGTTTTGTGCGCCTGGCTGGAGGTTCTCCTAAATGTCTCGCCTGCTTATCCCCGCGCTCATCCTCGCGGTTTTCGCTACCGGTGCCAGTGCCCAGGACGGTCGTTACGGCCCGCCCCCGGGTCCGCCGCCCGGTCCCGCCCAGGGTCCGGACGACAATACCCACTTCGGTTGGGCCGACGTCCTGCGCGTCGATCCGGTCTACGGCGTCGCGCGCGTCGAGACACCCCGACAGGAATGCTACGACCAGCCTGTCGTCCGACAGGAGTCCAGCGGTAATTCCGCGGCCGGCACCATTCTCGGCGCCGTGGTCGGCGGCGTGCTCGGCAATACCATCGGCAAGGGCGATGGCCGCAAGGCCGCCACCGTGGTCGGTGCGGTTGCTGGCGGCGCCGTCGGCAACAACATCTCCCACCAGGGCGACCGCACCTACCAGGGCACGGAAACCCGCTGCCGCGACGTCAGCTCGGTCTCCGAGCAGCGCCGTATCGCCGGTTACGACGTCGAATACCGCTACCGTGGTGAGGTCTACGTTTCGCGTTTGAACTACGACCCGGGCGAGCGTCTTCGCGTCCGCGTGAGCGTGGCGCCGGCTGACTGAGCCGGTTTCGCGCTGCGATCCGCCAGGAAGGCCGCGAGGAATCGCGGCCTTTTTTTGCTGGCTGTGGGAGCCGCTTCAGCGGCGATGGTGCTGCCGCGTCCCGGATGAAAGGTGGGCGCAAAAACGGACGCCGTGAATCCAGTCGATTGAAGTCCATGGAGACGCACTCGGGCCTCTATATCCAAGGCGCTATTCCACGCTTCTTGACGGGGGTCTAGGTTAAGACGCGTTGCATCACCGACGCCATCCGAGGGAAGCGAGATGAATGCGTTCATTCGAAAGGGATCTTTTTTACCGGCCGTGGCGCTGTTCGCTGCCTCGATTCACGCGCCAGGCGCTGCCGCCGCTTCGCTCACCAATCTTGGCCATAACGCAGGCGCCCAATGCGTGGCGTCGGATGTGAACGATAGCGGGATCGCCGCTGGCGCCTGCAGTGCACCGAACGGCACGGGGCCAACGGTCGCTTGGGTGGCCAACGGATCGGGAGGTGAGTTTGCCCTCGCACCCCTCGCAACGGGCCGTTCGTGCTCCGCCAGCGGCATCAGCAACAACGGGCTGGTCATCGGTGGCTGCGTCGATGCGAGCGGTGTCGGCTTCGCCGTGACCTGGACCGCGCCAGGGACGACGGTGGTGAAGCTGCTGCCGCAATCGGGCCTGCTCGGCCTTGGCGCGGATGTCAGCACCGAGGCGGCCGCCTTCAATGATCATGGTGATATCGCCGGAAGCAGTAACTCCGGCGCAGCCAACTCGACAGCGGTCATCTGGAAGGCGGGATCGACGACTCCTGTCACGGTGTCCAGTCCGGGGGACAACTGCGTACCGGTGGACATCGCGGAGCCCGTCGGGACGGCGAATCCCGAGGTGGTCCTCGACTGTCCGAACGGCACCGGCGTGACCAAGGCAGTCGTTGCCACGCCGACCGGTCTGCTTGGCGCGTACCTGATGACCACGCTCGCCCCGGCACCCGGTGCGTCCTATTGCGTGGCGCAATCCATCAACGTCTCTCGCAGGATCATGGGCACGTGCATCTTCCCCACGGCTCCCACCTCGCGAGTGGCCTTCTGGCAGCCACCAAGCACCACGGCCGTTGCACCGCCGATTACCTATAACGGCGTTGCGATAAAGACTTCGGGGGCGTTCCTGAACGACCTGGGGAATATCGTCTTCGCGTTTCAGACAGCCGACGGCAAGTCGAACGCTGCCTATATGGCTATCAATGCCAGCGGAACGGTGACCGCCGTTGACGCAATACCTGTGCTTGCGACGGGGAGGACGGTCCACGCGACGGGCTTTGGAACCTCCGATCTGGTCGTCGTGGTCGGGCACAACGCGGACGACCACATGCAGTCAGCCGTGTGGAATCCGGCGTTCCCTGCTGTGTTGTCGCCTGTTCCGCCGTTTTCCGGTGGCGGGCCGAGCAATGCCTTGTTAGCCGTGTCGAAAAGCGGTAACCAGGCCGCGGGTGTGGTCGAGGACAGCGCGCATGTCGCCGATCCGGTCGTGACATCGCTGCCATGAGCACAGCGACAATGTGCCTGAGGCGCCTGTCACTTGTGGTTCTGGCGCATCGGGCCCTTCTTGCGCGCCGCACCAAATCCCGGCATCATCGCGGTTCAACTTTTCCAGACCTTGCCGTGTCCCATACCGTCTACACCGCCGTCGTCTTCACCAGCGCCCGAATGGCCGCAGGGATGACGTCGCGTGCTCGTCGACCGTACATCGGATACTCGGCCGGGTAGGCTGTCGCGCGCTTTTCATACGCAACGACTAAAAAACCCGGCCATGCGCCGGGTTTTTTCGTTTCCAATTCCTGACTCCTGATTCTTCACTTCCTCCACGGCCCCCAAGGCCACCGACCGATCTGGACCGCCATGACCGTTCGCCACTTCCTCTCCACCCAGGATTACAGCCGCGCCGAGATCGACGCCCTGCTCGCGCAGGCGGCCGAGTTCAAGCGTTCGCGGCAGGGCCAGCAGATGGCCGGTAAGTCCATCGCGCTGATGTTCTTCAATCCGTCCATGCGCACGCGTACCAGCTTCGAGCTGGGTGCCTTCCAGTTGGGTGGCCATGCCATCGTGCTCTCGCCGGGCAAGGACGCATGGCCGATCGAGTTCGAGATGGGCACGGTGATGGACGGCGATACCGAAGAGCACATCGCCGAGGTGGCCCGGGTGCTGTCGCGTTACGTGGACATCATCGCTGTGCGCGCCTTCCCCAAGTTCGTCGACTGGCAGGTGGATCGCCAGGACAAGGTGCTCGAGTCCTTCGCGAAGTTCGCCACGGTGCCGGTCATCAACCTCGAGACCATCACCCATCCCTGTCAGGAGCTGGCGCACGCCATGGCGCTGCAGGAGCACTTGGGCAGCCTGCAGAACAAGAAGTACGTGCTGACCTGGACGTATCACCCGAAGCCGCTGAATACCGCGGTCGCCAACTCAGYGCTGTTGATCGCGACGAAGATGGGCATGGACGTGACCCTGCTGTGCCCGACGGCGGAATATATCCTCGACGAGCGCTACATGGACTTTGCCAAGGCCAACGCGAAAGAGAACGGCGGTTCGCTGCAGGTGTCGCATGACATCGAGTCGGCGTACAGCGGCGCGGACGTGATCTACGCCAAGAGCTGGGGCGCCATCCCTTATTTCGGCCGCTGGGACGAAGAGAAGGCGATCCGCGAAGCAAACAAGCACTTCATCGTCGATGAGGCCAAGATGGCCCTGACCAACAATGGTGTCTTCAGCCACTGCCTCCCGTTGCGCCGGAACATCAAGGCGACGGATGCGGTGATGGATTCGCCGGCCTGCATCGCCATCGATGAAGCCGAGAACCGCCTGCACGTGCAGAAAGCGGTGATGGCTTCGCTCATTTCGCAGTCGTCGGGCGAGAAGTCCGGCCTCGGTTTCTGATTCGCCTTCCTTTGTAAACGCCTTTTACTCAAGCCCTTTCCTTCGGAGCCTTCATGTCCAGCCAAGATATCGTTCTCGCCTTTTCCGGCGGCCTCGACACCAGCTTCTGCGTGCCCTACCTGATGGAGCGCGGCTATGCCGTGCATACCGTGTTCGTCGACACCGGTGGCGTCTCGGCTGAGGAGCGCGAGTACATCGAGCAGCGTGCGCATGAGCTAGGCGCCGCCTCGCATCGCACGGTGGATGCGTCGCAGGCGATCTGGGACAGCTTCGTCACGCCGTTGATCTGGGCCGGTGAGTTCTACCAGGGCCAGTACCCGCTGCTCGTGTCCGACCGCTACCTCATCGTCAAGGCCTCGCTGGAGCGCTGCGACGAGCTGGGCACGAAGTTCTTCGCGCACGGCTGCACGGGCATGGGCAACGACCAGGTGCGCTTCGACCTGACCGTGCGCGCGCTGGGCGATTACACGATCATCGCGCCGGTCCGCGAGATCCAGCGCGAACACACCCAGGTGCGTGCCTATGAGCAGACGTACCTCGAAGACAAGGGCTTCGAAGTCCGCGCCAAGACCAAGCACTACACGATCAACGAAAACGTGCTCGGCGTGACGATTTCCGGCGGCGAGATCGACGCCTGGGAAATCCCGGGCGAAGGTGCGATCGGCTGGTGTGCGCCGCGCGCCGAATGGCCGTCCGAAGCGCTGCGTGTCGAGCTTGGCTTCGAGAAGGGCACGGCGGTGTCGCTCAACGGCAAGCCGGCCTCGGGTCCGGAAATCCTCGCCTTCCTCAACCGCGAACTGGCGAAGTACGGGGTGGGTCGCAGCCTGTACACGGGCGACACCAATATCGGCCTGAAGGGCCGCATCGTGTTCGAGGCACCTGCGCTGACCGCCCTGCTCACCGCACACCGCGCACTCGAAGAAACCGTGCTGTCCAAGCAGCAGAACCGCTTCAAGCCGGAAATCGGCCGCAAGTGGACCGAAGTGGCCTACGAAGGCTTCTTCAACGATCCGATCAAGGCTGACCTCGAGGCCTACCTCGTTTCAACGCAGCGCAAGGTGGACGGCAAGGTCATCATCGAAACCCGCGGGGGTTCGGTGTACGCGATCAAGGTGGAGTCGAAGAACCTCCTGCATTCGTCCAAGGCCACGTATGCGCAGGCCGCCGACTGGGGCGTTGCCGAAGCCGAAGGCTTCATCAAGCTCTACGGCATGAGCTCGACGATCTGGGCGGAAGTCGACCGCGCGAACGGGAACTGATCCGGGACCATGGACAAGCTTCTCGAGGACACCCTGACCCATCTGCGCGCGCTGGTCGGTTTCGACACGCGTAATCCGCCGCGAGAGATCGGCACGGACGGTATCTTCGATTACCTGCGCGCAAACCTTCCGGGGTTCGACGTGCAGGTGACCGATTTCGGCGCCGGTGCCGTGAACCTCTACGCGGTGCGCGGCAAGCCGAAGTACCTTTTCAACGTGCACATGGACACGGTGCCGGATTCGCCGCACTGGACCGCAGACCCGCATCAGCTGCGGGTGACGGAAGACCGTGCGATCGGCCTCGGTGCGTGCGACATCAAGGGCGCTGCCGCGGCACTGGTCGCCGTGGCCAACGCGACGCAGGGCGATATGGCCTTGCTGTTGTCGACGGACGAGGAAGCCAACGACGCGCGCTGTATCGACGGTTTCCTTGCGACGCCGCGCGACTACGAGGCGATCATCGTGGCCGAGCCGACCAAGGGTGAAGCGGTGCTCGCGCACCGGGGCATCCATTCGGTGCAGATGCGTTTCCAGGGCAGGGCAGGGCACGCATCCGGCGAGCAGAAGCCGTCGGACAGCGCCGTTCACCAGGGCATTCGCTGGGGCGCCGCCGCGCTGGACCACGTCCAGAAGCTGTCGCATGAGCGTTTCGGCGGTCTCACCGGGCTGCGCTTCAACATCGGCAAGGTCGAGGGTGGCATCAAGGCCAACGTGATCGCGCCAACGGCGGATATCCGCTTCGGTTTCCGTCCGTTGCCGTCGATGGACGCTGACAAACTGCTCGAAACCTTCCGCACGCTGGTCGAGCCGGTCCCGGTCGAGTACGGCGAAACCTTCCGCGGCGATTCGCTGCCGGCGGGTGACACGGCGACGGCGGAAAGCCGCCGTCTCGCCGCTCGCGACCTCGCGGACGAACTAGGTATCACCGTCGGCAATGCCGTCGACTTCTGGACCGAGGCGGCGCTGTTCTCGAAGGCGGGCTACACCACCTTCGTCTACGGTCCCGGCGACATCGCCCAGGCACACAGCGCCGACGAATGGGTCCTCCTGGACCAGCTCGCGCATTACGCAAAGACCATCCATCGGATCGTGGACAGTGGACTCTAACAAGCACACCCGCAAAACGATCGTRCGCCTGCTGTCTTCGATGGGCAGTGCGCGTGAGATCCAGCAATACCTCAAGCGCTTCTCGCAGCTGGACGCAGCGCGCTTCGCCGTAGTCAAGGTCGGTGGCGCCGTGTTGCGCGACGACCTCCCGGCGCTCGTCTCGTCGCTGTCGTTCCTGCAGCAGGTCGGCCTGACCCCTATCGTGCTGCACGGCGCTGGTCCGCAGCTCGATGAGGAACTGTCGGCCGCCGGCATCGTGAAGAAGACGGTCGATGGTCTGCGCGTGACGTCGCCGGAAGCTCTGGCCATTGTCCGCCGCGTCTTCCAGGCGCAGAACCTGCGCCTTGTCGAGGCGCTGCAGGAAGTCGATACGCGTGCCACGTCGGTGCCCTCGGGCGTGTTCGCGGCCGACTTCCTCGACCAGGACGTGTTCGGCCTGGTCGGCAAGGTACGCGAGATCAACCTCGCACCGATCGAAGCCAGCCTGCGTGCGGGATCCATTCCGGTCATCGCCAGCCTTGGCGAGACGGACTCGGGGCAGATCCTCAACATCAATGCCGACTTCGCCGCGAACGAGCTCGTGCGCGTCCTGCAGCCGTACAAGATCGTCTTCCTAACGGGCACGGGCGGCCTGCTCGACGGCGATGGCAAGGTCATCGATTCGATCAACCTGTCGACCGAGTACGACCAGCTGCTCAAGCAGCCCTGGCTGCATTCGGGTATGCGCCTGAAGATCGAGCAGATCAAGGATCTTCTCGACGACCTGCCGCTGACCACGTCGGTGTCGATCACCCGGCCCGCCGAGCTGGCCAAGGAACTCTTCACGCACAAGGGATCGGGCACGCTGGTGCGGCGCGGCGAGCGCGTGTTGCGTTACGACTCGTGGGAGGGCGTGGACAAGGAGCGCCTTCGTGAGCTGATCGAATCCAGTTTCGGACGCCCGGTCGTGCCTGATTATTTCGAGCGCACGAACCTGTATCGCCTCTACGTCTCCGAGAACTATCGCGCGGCGATGGTGCTCACCGAGGACGAAGGCTTCGCGTATCTGGACAAGTTTGCCGTGCTCGACGAAGCGCAGGGCGAAGGTCTCGGCCGTGCGGTCTGGCAGGTCATGCGCGACGAGAACCCCAAGTTGTTCTGGCGCTCACGCCACGGCAACGCGATCAATCACTTCTACTACGCGGAGTCGGACGGCTGCTTCAAGCAGTCGCGCTGGAAGGTGTTCTGGTACGGCCTGGACAACTTCGCGGATATCGAACGCTGTGTGGCGCATTGCGCCACGCGCATCCCCACCTTGCAGGACTGACCGGTCATGGCAAACAAGACCATCGGCATCGTCGGCGCGCGTGGCCATACGGGCGCCGAGCTGATCAAGCTCATTGCGAACCACCCGCAGCTCGAGCTCGCCTTCGTTTCCTCGCGCGAGCTGGACGGGCAGCGCCTGGCCGATCACAGCGATGCCTACCGCGGTGAACTCACCTATACGAATCTTGACCCGGAGGCGGTGGCCGCGCAGGCCGTCGACGTGGTGATCCTCGCCTTGCCAAATGGCAAGGCGGCGCCGTACGTCGAGGCCATCGACAAGGCCGCCGGCTCCACGGTGATTGTCGACCTCTCGGCGGACTATCGTTTCGACGAGCGCTGGTACTACGGCCTGCCCGAGCTCTACCGTGACCGCTGGCGCGGCGAGAAGCGCATCAGCAACCCAGGTTGCTATGCGACGGCGATCCAGGTCTCGATCGCCCCTATCAAGGACTTGCTTGCGGCGCCGCCGGTATCGTTCGGTGTTTCCGGGTACTCGGGTGCCGGCACGACGCCGTCTGACCGCAACGACCCGGAAAAGCTGCGTGACAACCTCATGCCGTACGCCCTCACCGGGCACATGCACGAGAAGGAAGCGAGCCGCCATCTCGGTCTGCCGGTTGAGTTCATGCCGCACGTCGCACCGCATTTCCGCGGCCTCACGGTCACGACCAACCTGTATCTGGCGAAGCCGGCCAAGCGGGAGGAGATTGTCCTTCGCTTCGAAGCACGCTTCGACAAAGACAAGCTGATCCATATCGTCGATGAGGCGCCGTGGGTGAGCCAGGTGGCGCATAAGCACCACCTGGATATCGGTGGCTTCACCCTGTCGGCCGATGGCCGTCGCGTGGTCGTCGTCGCGACACTGGATAACCTGCTCAAGGGCGCCGCCTCCCAGGCGATGCAGAACGTCAATCGTGCGCTCGGCTTCGACGAGCTCACCGCCATCCCGCTCTGAGCGAAAGGACCTTACGATGACCCAGCCGCTCTGGCAGAAATCCGACACGCAGGTGGACGCGCGCATCATGCGTTTCCTCGCCGGCAACGATGTGGTGCTCGATCGCGAGTTCTTCCTGCACGACATCACCGCGAGTAAGGCGCATGTCGAAGGCCTTGCCAATATCGGTGTGGTCTCCGGTGACGAGCGCGATGCACTGCTTCGCGAGCTCGATGTGCTGGCCGCTGACTTCTCGGCCGGCCTGTTCGTGCTCGACGATCGCTTCGAAGACGGGCACTCCGCTATCGAGGCCCGCCTTACCGAGCGCCTCGGCGACGCCGGTCGGCGTGTGCATACCGGCCGTAGCCGCAACGACCAGATCCTTGTTGCCACGCGGTTGTGGCTGAAGGAGAAGCTGTCGACGCTGGAGACATTGTGTCGGCAGATCGCCGACGTGTGCCTGCAGCGGGCCGCCGGTGATTCCGTGCCGATGCCTGGCTATACGCATATCCAGCGTGCCGTGGTCTCGTCGACGGGCATGTGGTTCGCCGCGTTTGCCGAGGCTTTCATCGACAACACGCTGCGCGCCCGCCAGGCGCTCGAGCTGATCGATGCCAATCCACTGGGCACGGCAGCCGGCTATGGTGTCAACGTGGCCCTTGATCGTGCACACACCACGGCAGCGCTCGGCTTCGGTCGTATGCAGGTCTCGCCGATCTATGCCCAGCTCTCGCGCGGCAAGTTCGAGATGGCTGCACTCGATGCCGTCGGTACGGCACTGCTCGACACGCGCCGCCTGGCCTGGGACCTCTCGTTGTTCACCACGGCTGAGTTCGATTTCGTGAGCCTGCCGGGCGAGTACACCACCGGTTCGTCGATCATGCCGAACAAGCGCAATCCGGATGTGGTCGAACTCTTGCGTGCAAGCTACGCCAGCGTGGCGGCCGCGCGCACCGAGATCGAGCAGCTGCTCTCCTTGCCCTCGGGCTATCAGCGCGATCTGCAGTTCTCCAAGGGTTCGCTGTTCCACGGCTTCTCCATGGGCCTTGGCGCGCTCGAGCTCCTTCCCGACCTTCTGGCGCGTTTCAGCTGGAAGGCAGAGAAGATGCGCGCTGCGATCGAGCCGGCGATGTACGCGACGGACGTCGCCATCGAGGCGGCCGTGGCAGGTGTGCCGTTCCGCGATGCCTACCGTGCGGCAGCGGAGACGGCCGCCTCGTCAGGCGAAGGGCGGACACCCGAATCGAGCCTGGCCGCGCGCACCTCGCCGGGCGCCGGTAACGACCTTATGCTGGATACGCTGCGTGCGAGACTGGCAGCCCTTGCGGGCTGATGGTTGCCAGTCCTTGCGGGCTGATGGTTGCCAGCCCTGACGGGCTGATCGCCGATGATCCGGCTCCCACACAGAGCGCACCCCGCTCCACGTAGGAGCCGATTCATCGGCGAAGCTCTTCAAGCTCTCTGTGGGAGCCGCTTCAGCGGCGAATGGAATTACCTCAACACCAGGGAAAAACCATGCCCCAAGCATTCGCCCCACAAACGCTTCCCCGATGGCACCGCGCCGTGCTCAAGGTAGGCAGCAGCCTCCTCACCACCCCCGAGGGCGGCCTCACCGGCCGCCACGCCGAAGCCCTCGCGACCTTCGTCGCCCGCAGCCGCAGCGCCGGCCGTGAAGTCGTCATCGTCTCCTCCGGCGCGGTAGCGGCTGGGCGTGGCCTCGCCACGCCCGAGCGCGGCGCTGGGCTGACCGGCCGGCAAGCCCTCGCCGCTCTCGGCCAGACCCGCCTCATTGCCCTCTGGCAGACGTTCTTCGACGCACCGGTCGCCCAGGTCCTGCTCACCCACGACGACCTGCGCAATCGCCGCCGTTACCTCAATGCGCGCACGACGCTGCGCGAGTTGCTCGCCCTCGGCGCCATTCCCGTCATCAACGAGAACGATACGGTCGCGGTCGACGAGCTCAAGCTGGGCGACAACGACAACCTCGCCGCCATCGTGGCAGCCCTCGTCGATGCGGACGTGCTTTTCATTGCCTCCGACGTCGCAGGCTTGTACACGGCGAACCCCCGTACCGATTCGCTTGCACAGCCCATCGACGATGTCGCGGAAGTTACCGAGCAACACTTGGCCAGCGCGGGCGGCGCCGGTAGCGCGGCGGGCACCGGCGGCATGCGAACGAAGCTCGAAGCGGCAGGGAAGGCCGCAGCGGCCGGCATCGAGACCCTCCTTTTCGACGGCCGTGATGCGGCATGCATAGAGCAGTTGGCGGACGGGATCCTCACCGGCACGCGCCTGCGCGCGCCGAGGACACCACTGGCGGCCCGCAAGTACTGGCTGCGCCACGCGCCGCCGACAGGCAAGATCACGGTCGATGCCGGCGCCGGCGAGGCCTTGCGCTCCCGTGGCGCCTCGTTGCTCCCTGGTGGAGTGGTCGCGGCCGAAGGCGACTTCGCCCGCGGTGACGTGATTGATATCGCCGATGAACATGCGCCCTTCGCACGTGGCATCGCGCAGTACTCGGCCGCCGACGTGCGCCGCATCGCGCGGCGTCACACCCGCGATATCGAAACGACGCTCGGTTATAGCTACGGTGAGAACGTCGTCCACCGCGACGATCTCGTCGCCCTGACGCATTGACCGAGGCCCCGATGACTTCTTCCCTGCGTGACAAGGCGCTGGCCTGCCGGGACGCCGCGGCGGCAATCGCCGGCCTCGATACCGAGGCCAAGCGAAGCCTCCTTCATGCCATGGCGAGTGCACTTGCCGCGGACGTAAGTGTCGTGCTCGACGCCAACGCGAGGGACATGGACGCTGCCCGCGCGAATGGCACCAGTGACGCCATGCTCGATCGCCTGCGTCTGGATGCCTCGCGCATCGCCGGCATCGTCGCTGCGATCCGCGAGGTGGCGACCCTGCCGGATCCCGTTGGCATCACGACGCGACGCGAGACGCGCCCCAACGGCATCGTCGTTGAGCGTGTGCGCATTCCGCTCGGCGTGATCGCGATGATCTATGAGGCACGGCCGAACGTCACCGCCGATGCCGCCGCGCTGTGCCTGATGGCGGGCAACGCGGTGATCCTGCGCGGGGGTTCCGATGCCATGCAATCCAATGTCGCGATTGCGGCCGCGCTACGACGTGCGCTCAAGGCGAGCGGAGTGCCCGAGGCCGCCCTCACCCTGATCGACGATCCCCGCCGCGAAACGATGGTCGAACTGCTTCAGCTCACCGACATCGTCGATCTCGCGATTCCGCGAGGTGGCGAAGGCCTGATCCGATTTGTCGCGGAGCATGCGCGTGTGCCCGTGATCAAACATTACAAGGGCGTGTGCCACCTTTACGTTGATCGCGATGCTGATCCGGAGCTTGCACTGCGGCTGCTGGTGGATGGCAAGACCAGCCGCCCTGGCGTCTGCAATGCGCTGGAAACGCTCCTCGTGCATAAAGACATCGCGGCGAGCTTCCTGCCGCGAGCCTCAAGGGACTTGCGCGACCTGGGTGTCGAGATCTGTGGTGACGAGGCTACCCGAACGCTCGTCGACGATGCTGAGCCCGCCAGCGAAGACGACTACGCCGCAGAGTTCCTCGATCTCATCATTGCCGTACGCGTGGTCGACAGCCTTGACGACGCGATTGCGCATATCCGTCGTTATGGCTCGGACCACACCGAAGTGATTGCGACACGCGATTCCTATGCGGCGGATAAGTTCGTCCGTGCCATCCGCTCCGCCGTCGTCATGGTCAACGCGTCCTCGCGCTTCAGTGATGGTGGTGAACTCGGTCTCGGCACGGAGATCGGCATTTCAACCACGCGTTTGCATGCGTACGGTCCGATGGGTGCGGAGTCGTTGACAGTCGAGCGCTTCGTAGTTCGTGGGGTAGGGCAGGTTCGGCATCCCCGTTCAGAGTGAGGTGCTGACGTGAGACTTAAGGCGCGATCAGATGCTGGATAGTGACGACGAAACTGAGAAACTCTCGCGCTATTTCGTACGCAAGGGTATGAGTGACTGCAGCACGTCGGAGTTGATCAACCTCCTGACGGATGGCGATCAGATCGTGCGAAGTTCAGCCGGTTTCCTCCTTCATATTTCGGGCGGCGATAGCGAGGACTTCAATCGAATTGTCGGACTTACATCTCACGCCGACGCCTACGTGCGCGAAGTGGCCGCCTATGTGCTCGGCCAGTTCGGGACGCCTGATTATCCGTTTCGCTCGTTGAGCGTTCCGCTACTGTCGCGCATGGCGCACGACACGGACGACGAGGTCCGACTCTCGGCGATATCGTCTCTCGGGCATCTTCGGGGGGATGACGCCTGGGACGTGATCCTTTCGGCAGCGACGGACACGTCGCCCGACGTGCGATGGGTCGTTGCCTTCCTGTTGGAATTCATGGACGGGTCGGAACGCTCCGTTGCCGCACTAACGGTTCTCGCAACGGACCCTGATTCCGATGTACGCGCCGCAGCTCAAGAAAGCCTCGACGCCTTGCGGCACGGATATGACTTGATATGACGTTCAGGCTCGCCCCCAAGGCATCCAAACTACGTACCGGTCTGGGTGCTCCCGCTTAAGTCGGCCGACCAAGGTCCGTGCGTATCCGCTCGGCCACGTCGATCATGGCGTACCACGCCCGCTCAACCGCATCCGCCAATGCATCACGATCAAGCGCCACTGTCTCCGCACGACCGCCTTCGTCAGGGATGTATTCGATGAGTACCCGCTGCCCATCTATCCACGCCTGATCGCCCGCGAGAAAGAGCGGATCCTCGAAGCTGCCCATGCCGGGTTCGGGCGGCATCGCGAAGGCGGTGCGGCTGTCGCGTGGGGCGTGACGCAGAAGCTCGATCACTCGCTCGTACGAACCGTCCTCATCGTCGAGTTCGAACGCGATACTGTCCATACGTGAGCCCGCGTAAAGCTCTATCGACCCGGTGAAGATGGCATGTGTCGCGTAGCCGTCGAGGCGGATACGTGGATTCTTCAACACGCTGCGTAGTGCTGCGATGTAGCGTGAGGTGACATCCGGATGCTCGCGCAGCCAGACGCTGCTGACATCTTCGATGGCCGTGACGTGACCGTCCGACGTCGCTTCGATGCCGCGGTGTGACACCGTCGCAGGACGGTCGGGCAAGGCGACGGGCAAACCACCCGCCTTCAGACCCAGCATCACGCGCCCGGGCGCGACACGCAACCAATGCGTCACCGCCTGCACGGCAAACCCATTGCCCCGTTCGCTATACGGCGCCGGAAAGAGCTCCTGCGCGCTCACGCCTGCGTCCCGCGCCACGCTTCGATCGCTTCCACGGCGCCCAGGCAATCCGCGAAGCGGTTGTACAGCGGCGTGGGCGAAAGACGGATGACGTCGGGCTCGCGCCAGTCACCGATGATCCCCTGCTGTTCGAGATAACCGAACAAGGCACGTCCCGCATCACGCCCGGCACGCACGCGCACCGAAAGCTGCGCACCACGCTGCAAGGGATCGTTCGGCGTGACGATGTCGAGCGTCTCGTCGAGTCGGCTACGAATGAGCCAGTCGAGGTAGGCGGTGAGGCGGCGGCTCTTCGCCACCAGGTTGTCGATGCCTGCACGCGTAAACACATCCAGCGACGCGCGCAGTGGCGCCAGCGCGAGGATCGGCGGATTCGACAGCTGCCAACCGTCCGCACCCGGCGTGGGCACGAACTGCGGGCCCATCTGGAAGCGCGTGGACTTGTCGTGGCCCCACCAGCCGGCAAAACGCGGTACGTCGGCGTTCGCGTGGCGCTCATGCACGAAGCAGCCGGCGACTGCACCGGGACCGGCGTTGAGATACTTGTACGTGCACCACACCGCAAAATCCGCGCCGCTGTCGTGCAGCGCCAGGGGCAGGTTGCCTACCGCATGGGCCAGATCGAAACCGACGAGACAGCCCTGCGCACGCGCCAGCCTTACGATCGCGGCGAGGTCGAACACCTGGCCGGTGCGGTACTGCACCCCCGGCAACATGACGAGCGCCACTCGATGCCCATGCTCCGCAATGGCTTCCTCGATGGCCGCCATCGACAGCGTGCCGCCGGGGCCATCAGGCTGAATCTCGATCAGATCCGTCGAAGGATCGAAGCCATGAAAACGCACCTGTGACTCAAGCGCATAACGGTCGGTGGGGAACGCGCCGGCTTCCATGAGGATGGCCGGGCGCTCGGCGGTGGGCCGATAGAAGCTCACCATCATCAGGTGCAGGTTCACGCCCAGCGTGTTCATGGCAACGACTTCGTGCGGCTGCGCGCCGACCACCTCCGCCATCGCGTCACGCACGTACTCGTGGTAATGCATCCATGGCGAACGGCCGCGAAAATGCGCCTCGACCGCCAGCTCCGACCAGTCGGCCAGCTCCGCTTCAACCGCCGCCCGAACACCCTTCGGTTGCAGGCCCAGCGAGTTGCCGCAGAAGTACAGGGTTTCCCGCCCGTGGTGCGGCGGGATGTGGAATTCGTCGCGGAACGCGCGCAGGGGATCGGCCGCATCCTGGGCTTGGGCCCAACCGCGCGTCGCTTCGAAACCGGTCATACGTTGACTACCTTGGGAATCAGGAGGGCATACGGGCTGCTACTTCGGCGCAACCCTTGTCGAACGAGGCATTCCACTTGGCATCGCCGGTCGGGCGGACGCAGCGGAGCTGGATCGCATAGCCACCACTGTAGAAATAACGCTCGAAGTAGTCGAGCTTTACCTTGCCTTCCTTCGCCGTGTACACGTGCTCGGTGGGCGAGGTCGCCTTGCCGGCGGCGTATTCGGTCAGGCCGGAGGCGCGGCTACGCATGTTTCCCGAGAACTGCTGGAAACCGTTGAGGTTGGGCACCTTCTGGAGGGTGATCGACACCCGCGCCAGTGTCGCGTCCGCCCCGGTGGAACCGGGTACCTGGAATACCTGGGTCTCCGTCTCGCCTTCGGACTGCATGATCGGCACCCAGGTATCGGGGACGGACACGTGGAGGGCACCGCCCGCCATGGATACATCGGCGGCCGTCGCGAACGGGCTGGCCAGCAGGAAGGCAAACGGAATGGTACGCAGGAGGCGTTTCACGATCAGGGGTTCCCCGTAGAGGCCGCGGCGGCGCGGCGCAACGCGGGCATTCTTGCACAGCGTCCTGTCGTGCATGGCCCGCGACAGTGTGCGTTGCGTCACGCGACGGCGGACATGGTCTGGAAGCGCGACAGAGGGATACCCAGCCATTCCAGGGCCGTTCCGTGGAACAGCCGCGCCCGGGAGGTGTCGTCGAGCCCGAGGGCTTCGATGCCGCTGCCTGGCTCCTGTTCCCCCAGGGGGAATGGGTAGTCGGTGCCGAGCATCACGCGGTCGGTGCCGGCCACCTCGAGCAGGTAACGCAGCGCGGCGTCGTCGTGCACGCAGGAATCGAAGTACATCCGCGAGAGATACTCGCGTGGGTTGCGCGCGTTGTCGGTGGCGACGAGGTCCGGACGCATACGGAAGCCGTGCTCGATACGGCCGATGGAATAAGGGAAGCTGCCGCCGCCGTGAGCGAGCATGATCTTCAGCGATGGCAGGCGTTCGAGTACGCCGCCGAAGATCAACGCGCAGGCGGCGCGGGATTGTTCGGCGGGCATGCCGACCAGCCAGGGCAGCCAGTACTTGGGCATCGTGTCGGCGCCCATCATGTCCCACGGGTGGACGAGCACGGCGGCGTCGAGGTCGGCGGCGGCCTCGAAGAACGGAAACAGCTCCGGCGCATCGAGGTTCCACTCGTTGCAGTGCGAGCCGATCTGCACGCCCTGCAGCCCGAGCTCGTCGATGCAGCGCTCCAGCTCGCGAATTGCCAGCGAGGGCGACTGCAGGGGTACCGTGCCGATGCCCGCGTAGTGGCGCGGGTGGTCCTGGCAGACCCGAGCCATGTCGTCGTTCAGATGCGTGTGCAGCTCAAGGGCCTGATGGCCCTTCGCCCAGTAAGAGAACATCACCGGCACCGTGGAGACCACCTGGACGCCGACGCCGAAGCGCGCGTAGTCGGCGATCCGGTGCTCCGCGTCGAAGGCGGACTCCCAGACTTCGCGGAAAAACCGCCCGTCCTTGTAGATCCGGTGGTGACCGCTGGAATGGGTCATCACGGGGAAGCGGTCGTCGCCGTAGCGGGCCGCGAGATCGGGCCAGTCACGGGGCAGGATGTGCGCGTGGGTGTCGATCTTCAGCATGGGGTCGAGTGTAGCGCCGGCGGGGGCCGGGGACCTCTCGCGCTGCAACACGCCGGCGCCGGCGCGCCGTATCGGTGTCAGGTGGGCGTGACGGAGCGCCGGGTAACCACATGCGCCACCGTATCCACGTTGTCCGTCAGGCGGTCCGTGAGCCGCCCTATCGCGTCGGCCAGTTCCCGGTCCTTCGTCCGGGCCAGGGCCTGCACCAGCGCCCGCTGGTGCTCGCGGAGGTCGGGCGGCACCGTCGCGCCTTCGGCCACGGTGAGGGCCTCACCCTGTTCGCGCAATGCCATCGAAGCCTCGCGGATGAAGGGCCCGACATGGACCCATTCCTCCGGGACGTCGTCGACATCGATGAGGGCTTCCAGCGTCATCGCCGTACGCGCCAGGCGGTTGCCGTTGGCGTAGAGGGTTTCGGCCAGTTCCTGCAGCACTGCGGGCGTGCCGGGCTCGGCGCGCAGGCGGTCGACCGAGGCCTGCGCATTGGTGCGCGCGGTTCGGGTGGCATTGCGCACCTGGTGCCGTGTGCCGCGATCTGCCGGCTCGACCAGGGTGTCGAGGTAGTCCGCATAGGCGACGAGCATCTCCGACAAGGCGATGCGCGCACGGCTACGCTCCCACGACGGCCACAGCACGTAGGCCAGCAAGGCCATGGCGCTGCCCAGCGCGGTATTGAGCACGCGATCGGACATCGCGTTGAACGGATCGACGCCTTCGAACGAGAGCAGCACGACGACCGTGCCGGTCAGTGCGGCGACAGCAATGCCGTAATGCGCCCCGGCGAGGTAGCGGAAGGCCACGCACAGTACGCCCATCACGGCGATATGCGCCCAGACCACGTCCGGTGTCAGTCGCAGCACGAAGGTGGTCAGCATGAGGCCGAGCACCGTGCCGACGACACGCAGCAGGCCGAAGTTGAAGGTGGCGGCGAAATCCGGGCGGAGCACGATGGCAGCGGTCATCGGCAGCCAGTAACCATGTGGCAGGTGGAAATAACGCGACACGGCGAAAGCCAGCGTGAGCACCACCGCGCAGCGCACGGCATGACGAAATGCCACGGAGTGCGGCGTGATATTCGCTCGTAGCGTGGCCAGCGGCGACGCGCTGCGCAACGTCTCGGGGAGGCTGGTTTCCGCACGTTGGGCGCGTTCTTCACCGCGGCTGCCCGCCCAGTTCGTATTGCGGACCACGGCGGCGAGCTGGCCCGACAGCGCCTGGATGTGGGCACCGATGCCCGTGCCGGTCGTGCCGGCCAGGAGAGCGCGTTCGCTTGCCTGAAGCGTCGCCAGCGCGCGCTCGGCGCGTTGCGGCGGCTCCGCCGCGTCGAGGGCG